>JAQVLW010000078.1 GCA_028703945.1 Aliarcobacter sp.
TAGACTCAAAAGAGATTTTTGATAAAAAAAAAACTATTGAAATAAAGCATGATGGACAATCTTATTATCTGAAAATTACAAAAGCGAACAAATTAATCCTAACTAAGTAAATACAAAATAATTAAAACCTAGCCAGCAATAGTAAAGTTCTCCTACACATAGCCAGCCAACAACTAAAATATCAAACAACTGTTATCAAATAAAAAATAAGTTATTTTTATTTGAGAATTATTAATTTCTTGGAGGAAATGAGTGAATAAATATATTGTAAGTAAAAAACACAAAACAGCTAATTATATCGGTGCATCAGTTGTAACTGCTGCTGTTTTATTAACAACGCCTATTCTGCTAAGTGCAGAAACAGTTTTACCAAATGTTGAAGTTGAAACAGACAAAACTATAAATTATAGTGAAACTTATAAAGTAGATAAATCTTCATCTTCTAAAGTTACTCAAGATTTAGTAGATACTCCTCAAACTATCTCTGTTATTACTAAAAAAGTAATGGAAGAACAACAAGCAACAACTTTAGTTGAAGCTTTAAGAAATACTCCTGGTATTACATTAAATCTTGGTGAAAATGGAAATACGAACTCTAAAGATAATATTAATATGAGAGGATTTGATGCTCAAGGAAGTATTTATAAAGATGGAATTAGAGATTTAGCGAACTCAAGTAAAGATACATTTAACACAGAAGCAGTTGAAGTTACAAAAGGTGCAGTTGGAGCTGATAATGGAAGAGGTGTTTCATCTGGGTATATAAATCAAGTTACAAAATCAGCTACAAATAAAGATGAAGTTGGTGGAACTGTTGGTTATAGTACAGCAAAAAATGCAAGATTAACAGCTGATGTAAATAAAAAATTAAATGAAACAACAGGTGTTAGATTAAATGTAATGAAACAAAATGGTGAAGTTGCTGGAAGGGACGAAGTTGAAATTGATAGAACAGGAATTGCTGGGTCTGTTGGTTTTGGAATAGGAACTGCTACAAGAACAACTATTAATTATGAACATACAGAACAAGATGATGTCCCAGATGGAGGAATTCCAACAGTAGGATTAGATGGAAGTGTACAAAAAGCTGATACTTCTGCATTTTATGGAAGTGATGATGATTTTGAAGAAGCAAAAAGTGATACATTTACAATAAAATTTGAACAAAATATATCAGATAATACTATATTTAAAAATACCGCAAGATATGCAAAAACAAGTCAAGAAATGTTATTAACTTCTCCATTTAATTTTTCAACTACGGCAAATACAGTTACAAGATCAATGCACGCAAGATGGCAAGAAAATGAGATATTAACTAATCAATCAAATTTTACAACAGAACTAAAAACAGGTATGTTATTACATAAAATTAGTACAGGTATAGAATTAACAAAAGAAAATCAACTTACAAAAAATTATACTGCACAAACTGCGCAAACTTCAAGTTTATATAATCCAACAAATATTTCTTGGAATGATTTAACTTTTTCTGGTCAAAAAAGTGATGGAGAAACTACAACAGTTGGTGCATATTTATTTGATTCAATAAATATTGGAGAAAAAATTATCTTTACAGGTGGAGGAAGATTTGATAAATATGACACTACAAATAACATAGTTTCAAGTACTTTAGTTCCATCAACAATAGAGGATAAAGGACATTTAAATAGTTATAAAGCAGGTTTAGTTTATAAACCAGTAGATAATGGAAGTGTATATATTTCAAGAGCTACGACACAATTACCTCCAGGTGGAGCAAACTTTACTTTAAGTTCAACGGTTACAAATGCTAATAATCTAGATATGGAACCACAAAAATCAACTACTGATGAAGTAGGTACAAAATGGGATTTATTAAATAATAAATTATCTTTAACAACAGCTATTTATAAAACAGTTGTAGAAAATGAAACTATGACTGAATCAGATGGAAGTGCATCTCAAAATGGAGAAAAAGAGGTTAAAGGTATTGAAATCGGTGCAGTTGGTGAAATTACTGATAAATGGAGTGTAAGTACAGGTTTTGCAAAAATGAATACAGAATACACAAATTCTACATCAACAAATGAAGGTTTGAGTTTAAGATTCTCACCAGAGCATACAGCAACTCTTTGGTCAACATATAAATTTACTCCAATATTTAATGTAGGAGTAGGGGCAAGATATATAGGAACACAAACTATTACAACAACTACAACTTCAACTGCTCCAATTAGTAAAATTGAGGAATATACAGTTTATGATGCGATGGCTTCTTATAAATTTAATAAAAATTTAACATATCAATTGAATGTATATAACTTAACAGATGAAGAGTATGTATCAAATATGAATAATGCTGGAAGAAGATACACACCAGGTGCTTCAAGAAGTGGATTATTATCTCTTGCATATAAATTTTAAATAGTTCAATCCTTTGGGATTGAATTATTATTTACAAAATAATAAAAAGGAAAAATATATGATATTACATATTCCAAATGTTTTAAATCAGAATCAAGTAAAAGAGTGTAGAGAATTATTAAATAAAGCAGATTGGATTGATGGAAAATTAACAGCTGGAAGTCAAGCTGTTAATGTAAAAAGCAATCTTCAATTAGCAGAAAATAATCCATTATTAAAATATTTAAGAGATTTAATAACACATGCTTTAAAAACAAATCCTTTATTTGTAAGTGCTACTTTACCAAATCATATAATTTCACCTTTTGTAAATAGATATGAAAATAGTGCCTCTTATGGAAATCATGTTGATAACTCGATTTTATACGATGCAACTGTTGGAAAGAACTTTCGTACAGATGTTTCAAGTTCTTTATTTTTCACAGACCCTGATGAGTATGAGGGTGGTGAAATGGTTATTGAAGATACTTTTGGATTACATGAAGTAAAACTTCCAGCAGGAGATTTGATACTTTATCCCTCAACTTCTTTACATAGGGTTGAACCAGTAACCAAAGGTGTTAGAATGGTTAGTTTTATGTGGACTCAAAGTATGATAAGAAGTGCTTGGAAAAGAAATATACTTTTTGAACTTGACAATACAATTCAAAGTTTAAGGGCAAAACATGGAGAAACTCAAGAAACTTTAAACTTATCTATTCATTATCATAAACTCATCCAAGAGTGGGCTGAACTTTAATGATAAAAGAAAAATTAGATTATATTCCAAATGATTTAGTTTCATTAGAAGATTATGAACGATATGCAAAAGAGAGAATGGATTTTAATTCTTTAGCATATATTTGTAGTGGTGCAGCAGATGAAATAACTTATAAAAGAAATAATGAAGCCTTTAAAAATATTTTTTTAGAAACTAAAACCTTAGAAGATTTAAGTGGAGCTAATACAAAAATAGAATTATTTGGACAAACATATGAAAGTCCAATTTTTCTAGCTCCAGTTGCTTATCAAAAATTAGTTGATGTTAATGGTGAAATTGCAACTGCTCAAGCTTCTAATGCTATGAATACTTGTATGTGTGTTAGTTCATTTTCTAGTTGTACGTTAGAAGATATTTCAAATACTACAAGTTCACCTCTTTGGTTTCAGTTGTATATTCAACCTGATATGAATGTAAATATTGAACTTATCAAAAAAGCTGAAAAACTTGGATTTAAAGCATTGGTTATCACAATAGATGCTCCAATTTCAGGTATTAGAAATGCTGAACAAAGAGCTGGATTTTATTTTCCAAATGGAATAAGTGCAACTAATATAGAAAATATAAACTCTATTCAAACAAGTAATAATTTTGAAAATATATTAGATATTGTAAAAACATTGCCAACGTGGAAAGATATAGAATTTATCAAAAAAAATACAAATTTACCAGTAATTCTAAAAGGAATAACTTCTGTTGATTATGCAAAAAAAGCACTTAGTTTAGGAATAGATGCAATAATTGTTTCAAATCATGGAGGTCGAACCATAGATACTCTTCCTGCAAGTATAGAGATTTTGCCGAAAATTGCAAATGAAATAAAAGGAAAAATTCCTATACTTTTTGATGGTGGAATAAAAAGGGGAACAGATGTTATAAAAGCTATATCTTTAGGTGCAAGTGCAGTTATGATAGGAAGACCTATTATGTATGGACTGGCAACTGCTGGTGCTTTAGGTGTGGCTCATACTCTAAAAATTTTAAAAGAAGAACTGGAAGTTTCGATGATATTTACAGGGTGTAAAGATATAAAAAGTATTAATGAAGATATTATCTTTTAATTAATAACTATTCTCAGTTTGTTAAAAAACCGTTAAAATTAATTTGTTAAAATTTCACTGAAAATAAAAAGGATAAAAATGTATAAAAATATTTGGTTTAAACTTCATTTGATTTTAGGTTTAAGTGCTGGTTTTATTTTACTTATTGTGGGATTCACAGGTTCAATGCTCTCTTTTAAAAAAGAGATATTAAGTGCTATTAATCAAGATACATACAAGGTTTCTGTTTTTGATAAAGCTAAACTTTCAACAAAAGAGTTATTAGAAAAATTCCAAGAACAAAAACCTCAATCAAAAATTAATGGTATTACAATATCTTCTTTTGAAGATGATTCTGTTTCTATAAATGTTGCAGGTGAAGGAGAAAATGCACGAAAAGGAGTTACATATTATGTAAATCCATACACTGCTGAGATTTTACCAGAGTTAAAAGGTGTGAGTTTTTTCAAAACTGTTGAAAATATTCACAGAAGACTTCTTTTAGATGATTTAGGAAAACAAGTTGTAGCCCTTAGTGTGGTTTCTCTTTTAGTTTTAATATTTTCGGGAATTTATGTCTATTTTCCAAGACTTAAAAAAAGTTTTTTACAAAGTTTAAAATTGAATTTTCAATCAAAAGGAAGATTCTTTTTAGCAAATCTTCATAGTGCAATTGGAATGTGGGTTATTCCTTTTTATTTAGTATTTTGTTTAACGGGTCTTTATTGGTCTTATGATTTTGTAAGTAATGGTTTACACACTATAACTGGTGTTGAAAAGCCTAAAAAACCACAAATGCAAGGTTTTTTAGGAGAAAAAATCTCTTTTGATGATATTTCATTGGCTGTTGATACTTTTAAAAATTTGGTAGAAAACAAATATTCGAGTGCAACTTTACGATTTCCTCAAAAGGGAAGTGTTTATAGTTTTGATTATTTAGCAGTAGATGTTCCACATGAAAGAGCTAAAAATAAAATAGAGTTTGATATAAAAACAAATCAAGTTTCAAAACATGAAAAATATGAAGATAAAACTTTGACCCAAAAACTAATGGGAAGTATTTTACCACTTCACACAGGAGAATATTTTGGAGTAGTAGGTCAAACACTTATGTTTTTAGCTTCACTTATGATGCCCCTTTTTGCAATAACTGGTTTGATGTTATATGTAAAAAGAACTAAAAAAAAGAAATCAGCATAATAAAGAGTAGTTAAAAACTACACTTTGTTAATATATCTTTGACGTGCATTATCTTTGATTTTTGCCACTTCAACCAAAATAAATCCATCAATACAATCAGCAAAATTATTATCAACATTAAATCCTAAAAACTTAATACCATTATCTTCCGTAATATCACTATATTGCTTATAAAGTGTAGGAATAGAAACCCCAATATTTGCCAAGGTTGATTTTAGAAATTTAAAATCTTTTCTCTTATCATTTAAATCAAAAATTTCTTTTATTTCATTTAGATTATTTGAATAAGAATAAGGAACTTTTGCTTCAATTAGATTTTCACTTTGCCCATAATAGTGTGAATAATAAAATATCATCATATCTTTTGCAACAGTTGGTAATGATGCACTAATTGAAACAGGACCAAACATATATTTGATATTTGGATTGTTTTTTAAATATGCACCAATTCCAAACCAAAGATAATCCAAAGCTCTTGTTCCCCAATATTTCGGTTGTACGAAACTTCGTCCTAGTTCAATAGAATCTTTTAAATAAGGTGTAAATTCTTCATTATATTTAAACAAAGTATTTGAATAAAAACCTTTAACTCCAATATTTTTAAAAATAAAATCAGAATTTCCAACTCTATAAGAACCTACAATTTCTAAATCATTTTCATCCCATAAAATTATATGTTGGTAATAAATATCATATTTGTCCGTATCTCTTTTTTTATTTACACCTTCACCCACTTTTCTAAAAGAAACTTCTCTTAATCTTCCAAGTTCTTTTAAAACTATTGAATCTTCCGTGTAATCGTATAAATAGATTTTTTTCCCATCTGAAGTTTGACCAATTAGTTTTGATTTTTTTAATTCATTTAATAAATCAATTCTACTTACAGGATGGGCAATTGCACTTTGAGTTTCAAAAAAAGACTTTTTTCCTTTTTTTAGAGCATAAAGATGTTTTCTATAAAGATTTAATAAAAACTTTTTATCTATTCCTTTTGGAGTTATATTTTCATTTGGAATAATTTGTCCAACTTTTATATTTATTCTTTTTGATTT
>JAQVLW010000079.1 GCA_028703945.1 Aliarcobacter sp.
AAACTTCTTATACAAGGCTTTTTAAATGGAGCGGGAGACGAGACTCGAACTCGCGACAGTCTGCTTGGAAGGCAGAAGCTCTAGCCAACTGAGCTACTCCCGCTCAATAGTGGTGCGGATGAGAAGACTCGAACTTCCACACCGTGAGGCACCAGATCCTAAGTCTGGCGTGTCTACCAATTTCACCACATCCGCAATAAATTTTTTGAAAAAATGTCTAGTTGGTAATCTAAACCAAAAAAAGTGGTACTCCCAGTACGATTCGAACGTACGGCCTACGCCTTAGAAGGGCGTTGCTCTATCCAGCTGAGCTATGGAAGCAATAATAAAAAAATGGGGTAAGTAATGGGGCTCGAACCCACGACCCTCTGAACCACAACCAGATGCTCTAACCGACTGAGCTATACCTACCACAGGTTAAAAATAAAGTGGTCGGGGCGAGAGGATTCGAACCTCCGGCCCCCTGGTCCCAAACCAGGTGCGCTAACCAGACTGCGCTACGCCCCGACAAAATATTTTTTAAGTTTCACAAAAAGTGGACGGAATTATATTAAGTTTTTCAATATTTGTCAAGTCTTTTTCAAAGAAATCTCGATATTTACCGAAATTTCTTTAAATTTATTAAAATTGTATTAAACCATCTATTGGTGAACTAGCTGTTGCATAAGGTTTTTTAGGGATTCTTCCTGCTTTATAACCCATTCTTCCAGCAATTACAGCGTACTTCATAGCTTCAGCCATTAGTATTGGATTTTGAGCACAAGCAATCGCTGTGTTTGTTAAAACAGCTTCTGCACCTAATTCCATAGCAATAGAAGCATCACTTGCACAACCAACACCTGCATCTACGATTACTGGAACTCTTACAGCATCTTTAATAAATGCAATATTATATCTATTTTGAATTCCAAGTCCTGAACCAATTGGTGCAGCTAATGGCATAATTGCATCAGCTCCTGCATCTTCTAATCTTTTTGCAATAATTGGATCATCATTTGTATATGCCATAATTGTAAAACCCTCTTTTTTTAGAATTTCACAAGCTTTGATTGTTTCTATTACATCTGGATAAAGTGTTTTTTGAGCATCACCGATAACTTCAAGTTTGATAATATCAATACCTGTTGCTTCTCTCATTAATCTAAAAGTTGTAATTGCTTCTTCTGCGGTAAAACACCCTGCACTATTTGGTAAAAGTTTTACATTTGTATCTTTAAAATAATCTAATAAATTCTCTTCATTTGGATTCATTATATTTACTCTTCTTATTGCAACTGTAATTAGTTCACTTCCACTTGCGATTGTTGCATCTTTAGTTGTTTGAAAATCTTTATATTTACCACTTCCAACAATTAATCTACTATTAAATTCATATTTACCTATTTTTAAAATATCGCTCATATTCTATTTTCTCCTATAAAATTTATATTTTTTGTATCTATCTAATTGAATAATTTCGGGCAAATCATAACTATGTAATTCTTTTATTTTGCTTTTATAATTTTTTAATCTCTTCAATCAAATCTAATGGAGTTAAAGAGTAATTATTTTTACTATAATTTTTTGAAGCTATGGCATGGGCTAGACTAGCCGTAATAGCTGCATCAAGTATTTCATAACCTTGGGCTAATAAAGAACCTATAAGACCACTTAAAACATCTCCACTTCCGCCTTTACTTAAAACGGCTCTTCCAAATCTATTTACATACAACTTTTCATTTTTAGAAATAATTACATTTGCACCTTTTAGTAATAAAACAACTTTTGGATATTTTTTCGAAAACATTTGCGCATATAAAAATCTATTATTTTGTAATTCACTAACATCAATATCTGCAATTTTGCAAAGTTTTAAAAGTGATACAAACTCTTTTGGATGAGGAGTTAAAACAACCTCTTGATTTAACCCTTCGCAAATCAACTCATCATAAAATAAATCTGCATCTATTATCTTGGGAACTTTTTTATTTAATATTTTTCTAATTTCATCAGTTTCATATTTTCCTAAACCCATTCCAATAGCAATTGCTGTACAATTTTCATTAACAAAGTGAGTTTGCATAATATGATATGGCAAATCTAAATTTTCATGGCAAACTACACTTACAAGTCCAGCACCAAAATTAAAGGCAGCATTTGCTGCAATTATTCCTGCACCTTTTTTGCAACCAGCAACTACATTTAAGTGTCCAAAACTTCCCTTATGAGAGTTCTTTTTATTTCTAAAAGGTAAGTTCATATCACTTTCATCTAAGAGATATTTATTTGAGTCTATTTCATAAAGATTTCTTTGAATTCCCAAGTTTGCAACTACTATTTTTCCAACATAATCTTTTGCAACATCACTAAAAAGTGAAGTTTTTAAAGCTCCCATAGTAATTGTGACATCAGCTTCAAAAGCTATATTTTGTATTTGTCCGAGATTATTTATTCCGCTTGGAATATCACAAGCTATTTTAAAAGAGTTATATGAATTTAGAGTATTTAAAAGATTTGTAGATTTTTCATCTAAAGGTTTATTTAGACCTGTTCCAAACAAACAATCAATGATAATATCAGCTTCAAAAAGTTTATTTAAAATATTTATTTCTAAAGTTTTTGCCCTTTGAAGTTGAAGTTGTGCCATTGAAGATTTTGGAGTTGTTGAAAGATATAATTTAACATCAAATTTTGTATGTAAAAGTCGAGCAAGGGCTATTCCATCAGCACCATTATTTCCACTTCCACATACAATCAGAATAGATTCAAAAGAAGAATATTTTTCAGATATATACAAAGCCATATTTGAAGCAGCATGTTCCATAAGTAAATCTTCACTTAACAAAAATTTCTCATAACATCTTTTGTCTAAAGAATTAACCTCATCAAAAAGCTTTTGCATTTTATATCCTTTTTATTTTCTAAATTTCCAACCATCACTTTCTAAAATAGTTTTAATTTTATCTTTTACATCACCTTGAAGTTCAAGCCACTCTTCATTTATTGCTCCACCACAAGCTAGTTTTTTCTTTAGAAGTTTTAGAACTTCTTTTTTATCATCTTCACTAATATTAAACCTTCCCACAAGTGTAACTGGTTTTCCATTTCTTTTTTCAAAGGTAAAAACTAATTGGTGTTGATTTTTTGGGATCAACTCTGAAGAAGATTTTTTTGGATTTTTTTTATCTTCTTTTATTGTATCAAAACTATTTCCTTCAAGTTTTGCGCCAAATCCAAAAGCTAATTTATCTGCTAAGCCCATACTAACTCCTTGATTCTTGATTGAACATCAATATTTTCTATTGTAATAAAATCATTTTGTTTATATTGCTCAACTGCAACTCTTCCAATCATTGCTGCATTATCACTACAATATTTTAACTCACTAAGATATAAATTTGTATTTGATTTTTTACATAACTCTTCAAGTTGAGAACGCAAATGTATATTTGCACTTGCACCGCCAACTATTGCGAAGTTTTTTGGAACTTTTTGTTTAAAAAGTTTTTTTAGTTTTTGCATAATATGTAAAACTGCTGTTTTTTGAAAAGAGGCACAAAGGTCATATTTATCTTGTTGCGTTATTCCATCTTCAGAATTTTCAAGCTTTTCTATTTGCATTCTAACTGCATTTTTAAGTCCTGAATATGAAAACTCTATTTTAGGGCTTTGTGATAGTGGAACTGGTAAATCAAATCTGTTCGTATCCCCTTTTAACGCATACTCTTGTACAATTGGACCACCTGGATAACCAAGTCCTAACATTTTAGAAACTTTATCAAAACTCTCTCCAAAACTATCATCCATCGTACTTGCAATTACTTTCATATCAGTTAAACTATTTGCTTCAATAATTTGTGTATGCCCACCTGAAACCAATAAAACAGTCATTGGCAAAATCTCATCTTTTTCAATAAAAAGAGAATAAATATGACCTTTTAAGTGGTTTACAGCAATTAATGGAAGATTTAAAGAAATTACCAAAGCTTTTGCCATAGTTACACCCTCAGTTAAAGTAACACTTAAACCTGGGGCATTTGTAACAGCTATTGCTTTTAAGAATGAGAAATACTCTTTACACTCTTCAAGTATTTTTGGTAAGGCTTCTATATGAAGACGTGCAGCAAGTTCTGGAACAACTCCTCCATAAATACTGTGTTGTAGTTCTTGAGATATTTTTTTGTGATAAATTAATTTATTCGTTTCTATTTGCGTAATAGAAATTGAGCTATCATCACAAGAGCTTTCGATGCTTAAAATCATCCCTGTAACTCTTCATTTATTTGGCATTCATCAACTTTTTTTATCCAATCAAGTGCGCAATCAAGTTTTCCAAATCCTGAAGCTGCATTTATATGTCCAGCATTTTCCATAATTTTCATACCAATATTTAGTTTTGACTGAAGTTCTATTGCTTCTTCAATGCTCATATATGGATCATTTGTTGAAGCTGCCATGATTATTTCATTGGCTTTTAAATCTTTTGCTATTGGATATGGGAAAAATGTTTTTGCTTCTGGAATATCTCTATTTCTTGAAACTGGCGCAACAAGCATCAATTTATCCAGTTTTATATCAAGTTCAGAACAAGTATGAAACCATAAAATATTTGCCAATGAGTGACAAACTACAATATCTGGTTTAAAATGCTCTAACTCTTTTTTTAAAAAATCTTTCCACTCTTGCAGTTTTGGATTATCTCTTGAAGGAAAAGCAGGAAATGAAACAATATAATTTTCTTTTATTAAATCACTTGCAAGTTGCGCTTGCCAATGTGGGAAATCACTTCCATTTAAACCATGAAGTATTAAAATTCTTTTATTCAATTTTTATCCTTTAGATTAGTTATTTCAAATTTACCTCTTGAAAGTATTGATTCTACACTTTCATCTAATAATTCTATATTCACTTTATAATCTGTTTTAAAAACTAAACCTACTAACTCTTTTTGTGAAGTTTTTTCTTTTTCTTTTATTGAGTGTTTTTTCCACTCTTCAAATTTTTCTTCATACAAACTTACAATATTTTTCTCAAAATTATTTCTTGTAAAAATTAGATATATAACTAAAATAAGTAATATTCCAAAAGGAATAAGTAAATCAAGCGCCACAGTAGTTTCTCACTTCTTTATCTATTTCAAAAATTTCTTCTATTGAAGTTGGTCTTACATTATTAAATTTATTTATTGCATTTAATGTGATTTTTGAAATATCTAAAAATCCAATTTGAGAATTTAAAAATTTTGCAACTGCTACTTCATTTGCAGCATTTAGAACAACGCCTAAATCAAGATTATTTAATATCTCATCTTTTATTTCCCAAATTGGGTATCTTGATGTTTCTATTTTTCTAAATTCCAAATTTGCAACTTCTACCAAATCAACAGGTTTTAAAATCTGTTCATCACAAGAACCTAAAATTGCATAAGCAATTGGTAGTTGCATTGAAGCATTTGCAATATGAGCTGTTGTACTTCCATCTGCAAAATTTATAAAAGCATGAATTAAAGATTTTGTTTCGATAATAGCATCAAGTTTTCTAATATCAAATAGCCAAGCAGCTTCCATTAATTCAAACATTTTATTTGTCATAGTTGCACTATCAATTGTGATTTTATTTCCCATTGACCAGTTTGGATGCTCTAATGCTTCTTTGATTGATACATTTCCAAGTTTATCAAGGGGATAGTCTCTAAAAGAGCCTCCACTTGCAGTTATTAACATTGAATCAATTTTTTTATCTTGTAGTAAATACCAAAGTCCAAAATGTTCACTATCAATTGGTTTTAGTTTTGTTTGGTCTATAAACTTTCCAGCAACAACTAACGATTCTTTATTTGCAAGAGCGATCTTTTTACCGCACTCAATAGCTTTTAAAGTTGGTTGTAAACCTAAAAATCCAACCAAAGCATTTACAACAGTTTTTGAAGTGCTATTTTCAATAGCTTCTAAAATAGCTTTTTCTCCAAAAGATACATTATCATGACAAACTAGACTAATATCTTCAGCTTTATCTATAACAACTTTTTTTGGTTTAAACTCTTTAATCTGTTGATTTAATAATTCAATGTTTCTTCCAGCAACCAAAACTTCAACGTTTAAGTTAAATTTTCGTGCAATATTTAAAGTATTTACACCAATAGAACCTGTACTTCCAAGAAGTATCAAATCACTACTCTTAATAATACTAACATTATAATTGCCCCAAATAAATACCCATCAGTTCTATCTAAAACCCCACCATGCCCAGGAAGAATTGTTCCACTATCTTTAACATCTGCTTCTCTTTTTAGGTAACTTTCAAATAAATCTCCAAAAATTGATGTAATAGATACTATCCCTGAAATAATTAAAGCATTTACAAAACTTATTTCATTTATTGAAAATAATGTCCCAAAGATAACTGCAAAAACAACTCCACCAATAACACCTTCTA
>JAQVLW010000080.1 GCA_028703945.1 Aliarcobacter sp.
AATGAAAAAATATATAATATTAGTTTTGATTAGTTTAATTACATCGATTAATTTACAAGCTTATTCGTATGCTGCTGCTGGAAAAGAACCTACTATTGATTCAAGAGAAGGAATTTTAGGAGCAATAAATAATGATAATTTTGTTTTAGCAAAAGAAATTTTAGAAAAAAATAAAGATAATTATCTTTATTTAACTAAAGAATTTAATGAAAAATTATTTACTTCATTGGAATCTTCTATTTTAGAAAAAGATAAACAAAAAATAAATAAATGGCTTGATGTATCAATAGCTACTGAAATTCAAAGAAGATTAGATGGTGGTTTAAAAAATATTGATAATTTTAATATAGCAAAAGTAATGCTTGCAAAAGCAGATAAATTTTACAAATTATTAAGTGTTTCTTTAGATAAAGAATTTGATACAAAATTAAGAGAAGCTCTTTTCCAATGTACAGATTCTATAGGTAATCCTGGACTTTTTGGTGTTGGAGCGAAACCTGTGAATAAACAAAAATATATAGAAAATAAAAAAATTGTAGATGAACTTTTAAAATCGCTTTAATGAATAAATATAAAATTATTGCATATATTTTTACTTTATTTTATGCAGTTTTTATATTAAATTATGAACCCTCATTTTATAATGATGACTCCTTATTTTTAACAAGGGGAATTGATAATTTTAGTGTTATTGATTTCTCTCCTCATTTTCCTGGATATGCTGTTATTGTTATTTTAGGTAAATTTATAAATATTTTTGTAAATGAATCAAAGTACTCATTTTTTTTATTATCTTCTTTATGTGCAGTTTTTTTACCCTTGCTTATGTTTTTTTATATAAAAAATTTTGCTGATGATAAAAAAGTATTTACCCTTTTTCTGATTTCTATTAGCTCAGTTTATTTAATGAATTTATCTTTGAGTATGTTAAGTGATAGTATTGGATTATTTTTCTTTTTCTTATCCTTACATATGTATGAATTAAAGAAAAATAAACTTACTGGATTTGTCTTTTCAGTTGCACTTTTTTCAAGACCATCATATTTGATTTTTTTTCTAATTGTATTTTTATATATTTATTTTACAAATAAAAAGAGCTTAAAAGAGATTTTAATTTATTTTTTATTTGGAACATTGTTGTTTTTATCTTATACCTTTTTTTATAATGGGTATTTATATATTGAAGAGGCAATTAGATTTATACAAGGGCATTTTGAGCTTTGGGGAGTAGGACAAAATAGTGATATAACATGGATTGATAATATTTTTAGATTTGAAAATATTCCTTATTTATTGCTTGTTTTTTCTATATTTTCTTTAAAAAAAGAGTATATTTTTCTTTGGATTTTATTTTTATCGTATTTTCTTTGGATGATATTTGCCCAAAACCCAGATAATATAAGACATATGATACCTTTGGTTTTTTTAGCAAATATAATTATTGTTTTATCTATAAAAAATAAAACTCTGATTTTAGTGCCATTTCTAATAATAAATTTATATGCTTATTCTTTTTATAAAGAGAAAATTTCACCAATTGAAAATATTGCGAAATACATAAATAACAATAATAATGAAGAAATAATAATTACAAATAGAGGTATTGAAGTTTTAAGAGAAAAACTTAAAAATAAAATTGTTGATGGATATTATAAAAATAGTGCAGGTTTTATAGCTAATAATAAAAAAAGTCTAATTATAATAACGAATAAACCCAAATATAAAAATTATAAAGAGTTTAGAGGCAGGTTTATTGGAGAACAAAATTTATATTTATTCGAAAGTCAAAATTAATAAAAAATTTAATATTTAATTAAGCTTTTTTATCTACAATTATGATAATCATTTTCAACAAAGGATAAATATGAAAAAAATTATTAAGATGTCAATTATTACATCATTGGTCGTATCTTCGTTATATGCAGCAAATAATACAAAAACGCAAGTTTTAGATAAAAGATTTGATACAGCAGGTGCTATGTTCGCTTATACAGAATTTGAACTTTCAGGTGAGCCAATGGCTGAAAGTTTAGGACTAGATTTAGATACTTTAGACCCAAATGCAATAAATCAACCGACAAAATTTGATTATACAGCAGGAATAGAAAGTTACGAATATTCAGAAGAAGCAATGTATGCACTAAATTATCAATCAAAAATGGGACCGCATCTTGTTAATGGACTTCTAAATGAAAAAAGAGGTGGAACAATGGAATCTTTAGCAAAAAGATTTATTGAACTTGCTAAAGTAACAGGGAATACCCCAGAACTTATACCTTTAAATATGCATCCAACAGCTCTTCCATATATTTCAGGAATGCCAGAATTTGGGCAAGAAATTGATATGACAGTTGTAAATAATGATGAGGTTATTGTTGTTAATAAAGGGAAAGAAACAAAAGTTAAAACAGCTGTTCCTGCTTATTTAAGAGATTATAAAACACTTTCTTGGTCTGAAGAAGGAATGGAAAGAGTATTTAATCCAGCAGCAATTGGTGGAGCATTATTAAAAGATATAATGTGGGCGCAAGATTTCTTAGGTGGAATGCATGTGATTGAATCAGATGAAGAAGTAAAAGCAACAAGTTCAACAATGGATAGTGATGGAATACACGCTTTAGGAGTTTCAGCTAAAGATGGGATTAATGGTGTTATTTTAACTGAACTTGCTTGGGAAAGTATTTTAAATATGCAAGAAAAATTTGGATTTGATGGTAAAAAATTAGGAGTTTCTTTTGAACCTAATTATAATGCTAGTAATCCAATATGGTTTGCACATAAGGTAAAAGTAAATGAAGGGCAAAAAAATGAAACAAAAGCAATTAATTCTTTAGAAGTTTTAGAAGGATATTCATCTTTAAGGGATACATGGCAAGTACTTTGGCCAATCTCTGAATTTTATGCTTATTCTGATCAAAGAGTATCTAATGAAAATCAAAATCTATCTTTTTTAAGCGCATTTGATGGAGAACCTTTCAAAAGTGCACCAAAAGAAAATACTGATGAAGATAGAAAAAATAATATAAAAGCTGATGATGCATTTTCTGTCGCTTCAAATATTTCAAATTTGATGTTTGAAAATATTTCAAAACTTCATTATGATGAAAAAGCAGGAACTTTAGTTGATAGATTTGATGGTAATAAAGGAACAATAGTAACGGTTTTTGATGCTGCGTATTCTATTGAAGCTCTAAGAATATTCCAAAGAGCAATAGATGCTCTTCCTGTTGGATATGGATCAGCTGATGGTGCAAAATCTTTAGAAACAGAGCAAGGGAAAAGAGCTTTAGCTTTAATTAAAACACAAGCTGATTTCTTAATAAAAAATGTAAAAGATAAAAATGGTTTATATTTTACAAGTTATGATTTAAAAACAGGTGTAAAAACTGGAATAGAAGAAGGAACACAATTTGCCGTTGTTAGAGGACTTACTGCTGCATTCTTATCTACACAAGATAAAAAGTATAGAGAAGAAGCAAGAAAATTATTTGTCTCAATTGAGAAAAATATGTTTGATAAAAAAATCGGAACATATGTAGATGCAAGTAAAGAATATACTCCTTATTCTATTGGTGCGACAAGTGGTGGATTAAGAGATGCAATAACTCATCTTAAAAATGAAGGAAAAGAAAAAGAGCCTTTATTAGAACTTAAAAATCTAACAGAAAGATTTACAAATTGGTTCCAAATAGTTATAAATGGAAATGCATTAAATGAGGGAGCGCAACTTTCTGAGTGGCTTTTAGATTCAGGAGAATATGAAACTGCTGATATGAAAACTTCTAATAATGATGGTGATAATGTTCCTTCTATTAACAAAGCTGGTGGGAAATATGGTACTGCTATGACAATGGCTGCAAAAGTAAAATTATCTAACACAAAATAAAACTTTATATTTCTCACATTTTATTTTAATATTAAGAATTCTTTTTAAGAATTCTTAATATAATTAACATTCATTATCATTATTATTAGGTTTGCCACATGAAAACAATATATATCAGTTTATCAGTCGTTGTTATGTTTATAACAGGAATTATTCAATGGGATGTTTTCCCAGTTTCTTGGGAATATTATAATATTGTTCAAGCCCTACATATTATAGGTTCAATTACTATTTTTGTAATACTAATAATTCCTTTTGTGAATATGCATATATATAAATATAGAAAAAATATTATTGGCAGAAAGAAAAACAGTATAAATGGCATGTTTTTAGGAATAAACCTACTTTTAATAACAATAAGTGGTTTTTATCTATTTCTAATTGGAAATAGAGGAGGAGATATTTGGGGAATTTATTCTTTTTATATTCATCTTTATGGTTCATTTTTATTATTATTTTTCTTGTGGTATCACAGTAGTAACTCTTCATCAAATCAAAAAAGAAAAAAAATTGCAAAATTAAATAAAATCAAAAAAGAACATATTTTTGCAGTTATTGCTCTTTCTATTTTACTTTTTCCTACTTTTTCTTACTCAGGAACAAGTACTTCGGCACTTTATCTTACAAAAGATGCAAAATATATTTATAGTGCAAATTTAGATGGAGGAAGTGTAAGTAAAATAGATGCGAATAATGGAGAAAAGATTTTTGAAAAAGTTTTAGGAAAAGATATTAGAAGAATTGCATTTAATGAAGATGAGACAGTTTATGCAGTAACGGATTTTTCTAAAAATCAAGTAATATTTTTAGATGCAAGTAGTAATAAGATAATAAAAACAATAAAAACAAAAAATAAACCCTATGGAATTATTTATGATAAAAAAAATAAGTATTTTTTTGTAACAATTTATGAAAATAATGAGATTTTAGTTATTGAAGATAAAAATTTTGAAATAATTAAAACAATAAAAACAGAAATAACTCCAAGAGGTATGGCATTAACAAGTGATGGACGACTTTTAGTAACGCATACAATGATTGGGATGATTTCTATTTACGATAGTAGAAGTTTAGTTAAACTTAAAACTATAACTTTGCACTCTACTAGTAATGAAGATGAATTTGTTTCTCAAGGGAAACCCAGACTTTTAGATGATATTGAAATAACTCCTGATGAAGAAGAAGCTTGGATTCCCCATGTATTATGGAATTTTGACCATAAATTTCAGTTTCAATCTACAATATTTCCAACAGTTTCAATTATTTCTTTAGAAAAAGATAATGAAAAAGAGTTAGAAGAACAAAGAAAAGAACTTTTTAAATCTATAAATGTATTAAATAATAATAACAAAACTATGATTGTGTCGAATCCTTGGGATCTTAGCTTTTCAAATGATGGTTTAAAAGCTTTTGTAACACTTGCTGGAAGTGAAGACATTATGGTATTTAATATTGGAAGAAGCAGCACAAAAGCAAATAAAGAAAGACATAGAAAAAGAGCAAATAGAAGTGGAAGTGGAGCAAAAGCTACTGAAATCTTTAGGGATTATCCAAACCATACAAATCCACAAGCAATTTTAGTTAATCCAAATAATGATAATATTTATGTACAAAATGCAGCCAGACTTGATATGACACTTCTTGATAGTGGAGGAGAACATCCATTTTCAAGAGTAACACTAAAAGAAGATAGTTTTTCAAAACTTGTTGAAAAAGATCCTTTATCAAAAGAGTTAAGACTTGGTAAAACTTTGTTTAATAATGGGAATGCAAATAACTACGAAAAAACTCCACTTGTAGGTGATTTTTGGATGAGTTGTAATTCTTGTCATTTTGAAGGATTTAATTTTACGAATGGATTTTTATTTACAGATACAAAACTTGATAAAAAAGATGATGCAAGTATTGGTCATGATAATATTGATAAAGGTTATATCTCAAAAACACCATTGGCTGATTATGTAAGAATTGCCAGAGACACGCAAGGGGGAATGGGAGAAGATCCAAAGTCAGATTTAGAAAAAATTGATCCAGATAAAATGCCAAAAGAGTTAGAAGAGTTGATGCAATCACTTCATACTTATATTACAGATAAAGATAATCTAAAATATTTATCTACATGGATGAAATTAGATGATGATGCAAAAGAATATCATCCAAAAGATTGGACAAATTCAGCAAAATGTAAAAGTTGTCATGAAGATATTTTTAATCAATGGGCTGATTCTAATCATAAAAACTTAGTTGGAACAAACCCCTATTATATGGTATTAGAAAGTTTAGCTGCAAAAGTTGAAGGTGAAGGATTTAGAATGTGGTGTATGGGATGTCATAATCCTAGTGCAATTACAACAGGAATAACAAAAACAACTCCTACAATGGATAAGCTTTTCGAACATGGTGCCAAAACATTAGTAAATGAATTAGATAAATTTGG
>JAQVLW010000032.1:0-10165 GCA_028703945.1 Aliarcobacter sp.
AAAGGAAAATAATGAGTCAATTACCAAACTGCCCAAAATGTGGAAGTGAATATACTTACGAAGATGGGAATTTATATATCTGTCCTGAGTGTGCCAATGAGTGGTCACAGGATGCATCTGAGCAAAGTGGTGATACATTAGTAGTAAAAGATGCAAATGGTACTATTTTACAAGATGGAGATGATGTAACTGTTATTAAAGATTTAAAAGTTAAAGGAAGTTCATCTGGAATTAAAGTTGGTACTAAAATCAAAGGTATTAGACTTGTTGAAGGAAATGATGGTCATAACATCGACTGTAAAGTTACAGGTGTTGGAGCTATTAAATTAAAACAAGAATTTGTTAAAAAATCTTAAAAAATCACTCAAATAAGAAGTTTTGAAAATCAAAACTTCTTATAAAGCTTAAGATCTATATTTTTATCAAAAAGAGTTAATATGAATTTAGAAAAACTAAAAGATGTTGAAACTGAATTTTTACTTCAATATCCAAGTGGATTTCAGGATGCAAAGTTTTTTCCAACCATGAAAAAATTTGACCCTTCAAAACTCGAAATTTTTACAAAAGAAAATCTAAAAAAATCAAATTTTTCTAATCCAAATTTAGTAGTTGATGCTTTTTTTAAAATCATTCAAAAATCTGTTTTGGTTTCATTGTTTGATAAACTAAAATTTCGTGATATGAAAGATAGTTTAACTTCCTATGAAAAAGATATGTTAAGTATCGAGCTTTTTGAGCTAATACACGGAAATCAAAAAAATGGTTTTGAGGGTTTAGTGGAATTTCTAGCTCAATACAGTCTTGCTAAATGGACGATAATTTCTGTAGTTTTATATTATAACAATAGACAAAAAGAGTATTTTGTAAAACCCACAACCACAAAAAATGTAATCAAATATTTTGAAATAAAAGATTTGATTTATAAACCAACTCCTAGTTTTGAGTTTTATGACTCTTATAAAAAAGTTTTAAATGAAATGAAAAAAAATGTTGATAAATCTCTTCATCCTGACAATGCAGCATTTACTGGATTTTTAAGAATAGGAATGGAAGATTGATTAAATTATATTTTTTACAAGTTGCATCCAAAAATATTGCAATGGAAATAAGAAAAGTATAGTAATAACTGCAAGTATCAACAAAAATTTAACTCCTTTAGTTTGTTTGATATTTGCTAAAGCTAAACCAATTATTATTGGTGGCGATTGAAATGGTAAAAATATAGTTGAAAATGCTGTTACTTCCATCATAATAACTTCATTTAAACTAAAATTACTTATTAAACTTATATGTTCAGCCATTGGTGTAAAAATTGCTGGAATTGATGGTTGAGTGATAAATATACCACTAATAGCCATAAATAAACTAATAATTATTTGATTTAATATCTCATAACTTGTGGGTTCAAAATGATTAATAGTTGTAGTTAAAACCTCTTTTATATAATTATTATTTGCAACAATATTTCCAAGACTAATAATAGAAGCTACTAAAAGTAAAGAAGCAAAATTTATACTATTTAAATCTTTATTTTTTATGATATTTATAGCTGGATTTGCTAAAAATAAAACACCAATAATAGCTATAACACTTGAAGAAATACCATGTATAAAATCTGTAGTCCAAAAAAGTAGCATCATAAGCGTTGTACCAATAACTATTTTTTCATCTTTTGATAAAAGATTTTTTTCACTTTTTAAAATAGAAGGTTTTACAGTATCGTGGTATATAAAATAAATCATAGCAACAATAATTATATTTTTTATAAAACCTAAAACAAAAAAGTTTGCAACTAAATAGTGTGAATATAAAAGTTCAAAACCATAGATTTCATGGGTTAATCCACTTAATATCATGTTTGGTACATTTGCAGGTAAAATTGCAAAAGCAGGAATTACTGTTGAAAAAATAAAAGCTAACATGATTCCAACATAACCATTATCATGTTCTTTAAATCCAAAGTTTTTGGCAATAATAACTGCAATTGGAAGTAAAAGTACGATTCTTCCTAAACTTGAAGGCATAATAAAACTAAATAATAAAGAAAAAATATTTATATAAATCAAAATACTTAAATAACTTGGATTTTTTATATTGGTAAAAAAAGCTGAAAATCTCTCACTTAATTTTACATTTTTTATAGCACTTGCTATTAACATTCCAGCAAATACAAGCCAAAAAGCAGAAGATGAAAATCCTGAAAAAATAATATCTTTACTACTCAAAGAAAATATCAAACTCGTAAATAAGAAAATTAGCGAAGTTTGATAATCAGGTATTATTGAAGTTGCCCAAAATATAATAACTGTTATAAGTAAAGTCACTAAAATCACATTTTTTTCATCTATAATAAAGTTTGATAAAGTAATATAAATGACTAAAGGAATAAGAAAAAATAGGATATTTTTGATCAAAAGAAGCCTTTTATTTTAAGAAGTGGTAATTTTTAATTTAATAATACCAAGAATAATAAAAATTATACTTTATCAACTTATGTAAATGACTTAAAATTTTTATTCTACTATTATTGCAACTATATTTTATTTATATTTTAAAGGATTTTTTTGACTCAAACACTTAAAGCTCATTTTTTAGTACTTTTTGCTACTTTTTTAGTAGCTGGTTCTTTTATTGCTTCTTCTAAACTTTCAGGAGTGATTGATTCTATTTCACTTACTTTGTTTAGATTTTTTTTAGCTTCTTTATTTTTAGCACCAGTGATTCTTTTAAACAAAAAACTTAGAGAAAAAATTATTTCTACAATGCCACGAGCCATGATTATTAGTTTATTTTATTCTTTATATTTTATCTCATTTTTCAAAGCTTTAGAGACAACAACTGCTTTAAATGCTGGAACAATATATACTTTAGTTCCTTTAATTACTGCAGTTTTTTGTGTTTTTATATTTAAAGATAAAATTAGTTTTTATCAGATGATTTTATATTTTATTGGAATAATTGGTACTTGTATTGTTGTTTTTAAAGGAAATTTAGAATTATTCTTGAGTTTTTCTTTGAATTATGGAGATTTTATTTTCTTGTTTGCAACAGTTTTCATGGCTTTGTATTCTATTTCATTAAAATTTCTTCATAAAAAAGATGATGAACTTTTTGTATTAGTTTTTACAACTTTACTTGGTGGTTGTATTTGGATGTTTTTAGCTTTAGAAATTTTTAATATACCTTTAGAGTGGGAAAAAATAGAAGGAAATTTGATTTTTTATATGGCTTATTTAGTAATTGGGGCGACTTTAACAACTGTGTATTTATATCAAAAATCTTCAATTATATTAGGTCCTAAAAAACTTATGGCATATATATATTTAAATCCAGCAGCGGTTGCTGTATTGATGTATATATTTGAAAGAAAACTTATAACATCTTGGATTTTAGTGGGAATTATAATCTCAACATTTGCTACAATAGTTCTATTAAAACAAAAATAAGAGAATTATTATGAAAATACCAAATATGATTTATGGAACAGCTTGGAAAAAAGAAAATACAACAAATTTAGTTTTTGAAGCTTTAAAACAAGGTTTTAAAGGCATTGATACAGCATGTCAACCAAAACATTACAGAGAAGATTTAGTTGGTCTTGGTTTACAAAAAGCGTATGAAATAGGTATAAAAAGAGAAGATTTATTTTTACAAACAAAATTTACTCCAATTGATGGACAAGACCAATCTAATATGCCATATTTAGCAAATGATGAAATAGAAATTCAAGTGGAAAAATCTTTTGAAACTTCTAAAAAAAATTTAAAAACAGACTTTTTAAACGCTTACATTTTGCATTCACCCGTATATCCAGGAAGTAAACTTCAAAGAGTTTGGCAAAAAATGGAAGAATTTTATGACAAAAAAGAAGTAGGGGCTTTGGGAATTAGTAACTGTTACGATTTGGATGTTTTAAAATATCTGTTTAATAATGCGAAAGTAAAACCAAGCATTGTTCAAAATAGATTTTATGCTCAAAGTGGTTATGACAAAGAACTAAGAGCTTTTTGTAAACAAAACAACATCACTTATGAGAGTTTTTGGTCATTAACTGCAAACCCAAATATATTAGCAAGTGAAGTTTTACAAAATCTATCAGTAAAATATCAAAAAGGTGTGGCAGAGATTTTTTATAGATTTTTAAATCATATTGATATTGTTCCTCTAAATGGCACGACTTCAACAAAACACATGATTGAAGATTTAAAAATAGGCGAGTTTGAGCTTACAAAGGATGAGATAAATTCAATTTTAAATTTATTAAATTAAGGAAAAAAAATGAAAAAAGTATTATTAAGTTTAGGTTTATGTGCATCATTTTTATTTGCAGATAACTTTACATTAAGTAGTTCTGATTTAAAAGGACAACTTACAAATAAAGAAGTTTTTAGTGGTTTTGGATGTAGTGGTGAAAATATCTCTCCAGAATTATCATGGAAAGATGCTCCAAAAGGTACAAAATCTTTTGCAGTTACAGTTTATGACCCAGATGCACCAACTGGTTCAGGATGGTGGCATTGGGTTGTTTTTGATATTTCAAAAGATAAATTTACACTTCCAAGTGGTTTTGGAAATAGTGAATCAAAAGATGTTATTCAAAGTATGACAGATTTTGGAAAAACTGGATTTGGTGGAGCTTGTCCGCCAAAAGGTGATAAAGCTCATAGATATATTTTTACCGTTCATGCCCTTGATATTGAGACTATTAGTTTAGATAAAAATTCAAATCCTGCTTTGGTTGGATATTATTTAAATGTTCACTCTTTGGCAAAAGCTTCATTAATTTCATACTACGGAAGATAAATTATATAAACCTACTTTTTAGAAACTCTATTAGGGTTTCAAAAAGTAGATTTTTTGATTTTTCTTTATGATAAATTAAATAAAATTCTCTTTTTAGATTTATGTTTTTTAGTTTAATTTGGAAAAGTTTATTTTCTTCTAACTCTTTTTTTACTATTACTTTTGAAAGAGTTGTTACTGTATCTGGATTATTCAAAACTATTGTTTTTATCTCTTCAAAATCTTGCAATTGCATAAAAATATCTAACTCTTTTGAAATGTCTCCAATATAATTTATAAATATTTCTCGTGTACCTGAACCAATCTCTCTTAAAATCCATCTTTTTTTAATTGCATCAATAAAGGCTTCTTTTTTATAATTTTTATCACTTGTCACAACTATTAATTCATCATCACACAGTTTTTCTTTTATCAAACTTGAATTTTGTGTATTAATTTCAATTAGTCCAATATCAATTTCAGATTTTAAAATTTTATCTATAATTTTGCTTGAGTTTATGGTTAAAATATCCAATTTTACATCTTTGTATTTAGTTAAGAAATCAAAATAAATATTTGGCATTATGTAATTTGAAATTGTTTTACTTGCTGCTATTGTGATATTTCCAACTAGTTTATTCTCTTGAAAAATATTTTGTGCATCTTTGAGTGCTAAATAATGAGAAAGTGTTTTTTCTTTGAAATATTTGCCTTTTTCATTTAGTATTAATTTTTTACCAATTCTATCAAAAAGTTTTTCATTTAGAGAGTTTTCAAGTGATTTAATTGCAAGTGAAATAGCTGATTGACTTATATTTAATTCAAGTGCTACTTGAGTAACCTGTGGGTTTTCACATAAGTTATAAAAAAAATGTAGTTCTTTTAGTGTCATAGGTCTCTTTATTAAAAATATTAATCATTATATTAAAAATAATATATTTTACAAATTAAATGAATAGAGTTATACTCGTGAAATCAAAGGAAAATATTATGAAAAATACTTTTTATGGAGTTCTATTTGTAGCTTTTTTTGCTTTAATTGCTACATTTATAGCAGATATGAATTTTTTTAAAAATTTAGTGATTAGTCCACTTATTATTGGAATTGTTTTGGGAATATTTTATGCAAATACATTAAAATATAAATTCCCCAATACTTGGAAAAGAGGGATTGATTTTTCTACAAAATATATTTTAAGATTTGGAATTATTTTATATGGCTTTCGCTTAAATTTTCAAAATCTTCAAGAAGTAGGGCTTATTGGGATTCTTATAGCTTTTTGTATAGTTCTTTTTACTTTTATTTTTGGATATATAATTGGCACAAAGGTTTTAAAACTAGACCGAGAAATTACAATTTTATGTAGTGCTGGAAGTTCTATTTGTGGTGCTGCTGCTGTGTTAGCCACTCAAAGTGTTTTGAAAAATGAAGCATATAAAAGTGCAATTGCTGTATCTTTTGTGGTAATTTTTGGAACTATTGCTATGTTTTTATATCCATTTTTATATAAATTAGGAATTTTTGATTTAAATGCATCTCAAATGGGAGTTTATATAGGTGCAACTTTACATGAAGTAGCTCATGTTGTTGGCGCTTCAATTTCTTTGGGTGAAGATGTATCAAAAGATGCAATTATTATTAAAATGATAAGAGTTATTTTTTTAGTGCCTTTTTTGATTTTATTATCTTTTTGGTTGATTAAAACTGGATTTCATAGTAATAATGAGAAAGTAAAAGTTGTAATTCCTTGGTTTGCAGTAATATTTATATTAGTTGTTGGATTTAATTCTTTTGGATTTTTAGCTCAAAGTACAATAACAAATATAAATTTTTTAGATACCTTTGCTTTAACAATGGCAATGAGTGCTTTAGGAATGGAAACAAGTTTTGATAAGTTTAAAAATGTAGGGATGAAACCATTTTATTTATCTTTCATTTTGTTTATTTGGTTGATTGTTGTTGGCTATTTTTTAGCTAAATTTTTATTTTAAGTGTCAAACTTATTCTTTTAAACTAGAAAAATAATAATAGTATGGTAATTTTATTCAAATTAAGTATAAACTTTATAATTATAGAAGAAGTAAAATCAATGAACTTAAAAATAATTTTACCAAAATGGTAAAATTATTTTTCTATTTTTTCTATTTTACTTCTATTCCAAATTTTTCAAGTAGATTTACCCAAATAATATTTTTCCCATCTTTGTCAAAAATCGTTGGTGTTCCTTGAACATTTAAGTTCATTCCAATTTTGATTTGTTCATCTAGTTGTTTTTCTAATTTTTCAAGTTCAGCTGGTGAATATTTCATATTTTTAGCTTTTTCTATACTTGTTGTTGAATCAAACATCGCAGTAATTTTTTTATCAGTTGTTTTTTGACTCATTATATATAAAGACAAATCTTTTGCATTTTGATGAGAGTCAAGAGGATAATAAAATATTTTAATTTTTACTTTATCTTGAATTTTTGGAAGATAAGATTCTAGCATTTTACAGTATTTACATTCAGGGTCTGTAAATAAGAAATATTCTTCAGTTCCTGTTCCATAAACAAAAGCTTCTTTTCCTCTGATAGCTGCTACATCAGCTGGTGCAGATACTTTCATTCCACTTGAAGCATCAATTACATCACCTGCAAGAACAAGTTTTTTATCTTTTGTTAAATAAATTTCATCAGGATTCCCTTGAACACTGATATTTAAAATATATAAACTTCCAGCATCATAAGCTTTTGTAATAGTTATTTGAGCTTTTTTGAATAACTCTAATTGCTCCATTTGAGCTATTTCAACTTTTGAAACTTCTTTATAGTTGGCACTTAAACTACCAGCTATAAGTAAAGAACTAACTATCACTTTTCTTGTAAAATCAAACATTACAAATCCTAATATAAATTTTTTGCGTATTGTATCTATTTTATATGGATTATAGGTTTATTTTATAGTTTGTTATTAAAATAATGTTCATAAAGTCCATTATTTAATTAAAAGTATTAAAAATAATAATTACAAAAGGTTTATTATTTAATAAATTTTATGTATTATGTTAGTAAATATTAAAACAAGGTGAAATAATGGAAAATCTAAACAAATATCTAATTGTAAAATATGTGATAACAATCCTTTTTATCGGACTTTTTTATTATTTATCCAAAACAAATAGTGAATATATTTTATTGACTTTTTTGCTTTTTTTTGTTGTGAGTACAATTTTCTTTTTTTATGGAATAAATTCTTTAAAAACGAAAAACAATTTACTAATAATTGAAGAAATAGATAAAAATGATGATTTAGAAAATGAATTTTTTACTGAAATTAATAATTTTACTTTAGAACTTTCAAAAAATATTTTTAAAGGAAAAATTGAAGCAAAAAGTGAAAATCAAGAGTTTCAGAATATTGCAAATAATTTAAATCAAACAGTTGGTAATTTATCGAGCAGTTTTGAACAAATGTTATACTTTTTTGAAAGGTATCAAAAAAATGATTTTACAGTTGAAATAAAAAGTAATCAAGCACAAGAGTTAAAAACTTTAATAGATGCCGTAAATAAATTAAATATCAAAATATCAAAAATGCTTTTGAGTAGTTTAAAAAGTGGTTCTATGTTTAAAGAAAATGCAGAAGCATTAAGAAATAATATGGAGCAATTAAGTACTAATATTACTACACAAGCGACTATTCTTGAAGAAACATCAGCTTCTGTTGAAGAAATCACAAGTAGCGTTAGAAATAATAGTTTAGATGTTGATAAAATGTTAAAATATTCAAATGAACTTACAGTTTCAGTAAAAAATGGTTATGAAAGTGCAAAAAATAGTGCTGAACTTATGGATAGAATAAATAATAGAACGAAATCTATCGAAGATGCTATTAGTATTATTGACCAAATTGCATTTCAAACAAATATTTTATCATTAAATGCAGCTGTTGAAGCAGCAACTGCTGGTGAAGCTGGTCGTGGATTTGCAGTAGTTGCAGCTGAAGTAAGAAGTCTTGCAAGTAGAAGTGCTGATGCTGCTAAAGAGATAAAATTATTAGTTGGTGGTGCAACTTTAGAGGCTAATAATGGAAAAATTGCATCAACAGAAATGATAAAAGAGTATGACGTTTTAAATGAAAATATACAAAAAACAAAACAAATTATTGAAAATATTTCTTCTTCATTAAAAGAACAAGAAAGAGGAATAGAACAGGTAAATGTAGCAATTGCTGATTTAGATAGAGCAACTCAACAGAATGCTTTAAAAGCTCAAGAAACAAGAGAAATTGCAAATCATAATGATCAAATGGCAACTACAATGATAGTTGAAACAAATAAAACCAACTTTTTTGGAAGAGATGATTTTAATAGGAAATAAAAACCTAATTAATCAACTTAAATAAAATTGCTGTTGTAATAAAAGAGATTAAAATTCCATATCCAACAATCGCAGAACTAAGTCTTGGTGCTAGTCCTGCCATTGATGCAATTGCTCCTGCTGTTATCATAGGAGCCATTGCTGATTCCATAATTGAAACTACTGAAACTTCATTATCCCAAGAAAATATTTTACAAATAATTATTGCAAAAATTGGAGCAATAATAAGTTTTATTACCAATGCAATAGAAAAAGGTTTTAAATCTTCTTTTGGTAATTTAAACTGTAATTGTAAACCAACTGCAACAAGAGCCATTGGAACTATTGTACTTGAAAATGATGCTAAAACCTTTGAAAGAATTGGATTAAATTCAACACCCATTAAAAACAAAGCTGCAACTAAAGAGATAAAAGGCGGAAAAGTAAGAACTTTGAGTGTAATTATTTTAAAAGTGATTTGATTTTTACTTGAATAATATGAAGCTATGAAAGTTCCATAAATTGCCAAGGCTATAAAAGTTCCTAATTGGTCATAAACTAAAACATAAGGTATTGCACTTTCTCCCATGTACGCATTTACTATTGGAATTCCCATAAATGAAGTATTCCCTAAAATTGCTACTAACATTAATGAACCTGTAATTTCTTTTGAAAAAGAGAAAACTTTGGCTACTAATAAAACTAAAATGGCACTAAAAAACATAACCATCCATGCAACGATAATAGGAATTAAAGTATCCATAGAAAAAGTTAATTTTGGAATTTGTAATAAAATCATTGCTGGAAGTGAAATATAAATTACAAACTGATTTAAAATAGTTGGAGCATCTTTAGAAAATATATTTAATCTATTTATTCCATAACCAATAGCAATAGCTAATATAATTAATACAAAATTTTCCATGGCTTACTTACAGATATTTGATTCACATAGATTATCAAGAGTTATTTTTCCAAACTCTTGTACATAGTCTATTCCCCATTTATGCATTTCTTCTAAAACTGGTTTTAGATTTTCTCCT
>JAQVLW010000032.1:10265-18258 GCA_028703945.1 Aliarcobacter sp.
AAAAATAGTTTATTTGATGGAATGTCTTTAGATCAAGCTCATGTTGCTGTTCATAAAACTTTTCAATTTTGTGGATTAAAACCATTGGAAACTTATGCTGTTCATGATATTTTTAAAGGTGATTTAGATTTAAATGCTGAATTAGAAAAATTTGAAAAAGTTTTAACTAAAAATTTTTTATAAGGAAATAACTTGAAAAACATAGTAATAGTTGCAAATATAAAAGTAAAAGAAGAGTTTAAAGATGAAGTTTATTCTGAACTTGTAAAACTTCATACTTCAACACACAAATATGATGAAGGTTGTATTCAATATGAATTACATAAAGATTTAGGTGATAAAAATAGTTTTACTTTTGTTGAAACTTGGGAAAATTCTGAGTTTTTAGCTTTACATGAACAAAAAGAACATTTTAAAACTTTTGTTGCAAAAATTGAAAATAAAATAGAGAATTTAGCAATTAGTAAATTGGAAAAATTAGATATTTAAAAAGGAATAGTTATGAGTTTATTATTTCAAGAAGAAAAAATAGGAAATATTACACTAAAAAATAGAATAGTTATGCCTCCTATGTGTATGTATAAAAGTGATGATAGTGGGGAGTTAAAAGCTTTTCATAAAACTCATTATTTAGCAAGAGCAGTAGGTGGTGTTGGGCTTATTATTGTTGAAGCAACAGCAGTTGAACCAAAAGGAAGAATTTCAGATGCAGATTTAGGTTTATGGGAAGATTCTCAAATAATTCAACATAAAGAATTAAATGAAGATATTCATTTTTTTGGAGCAAAAACAGCTATTCAAATTGCCCATGCAGGTAGAAAATCTACTGTTAAAGATACAACTCCTATTGCTCCAAGTGTAATAGCTTTTAGTAATGAAGAACCATTTAAAATACCAATTAGTGCAAGTTTAGAAGATATAAAAAATATTAAAGAATTATTCGTAAAAACTGCAATCAGAGCAAAAAGTGCCAATTATGATGCAATTGAACTTCATGCTGCACATGGTTATTTATTATGTGAATTTTTATCACCTTTGAGTAATACAAGAGAAGATATTTATGGTGGAAGTTTGGAAAATAGATGTAGATTAGTTTTAGAAATAGCAAAAGAGTTAAAACAAAAAGTTGATTTACCTTTAATTGTACGAATTAGTGCTGATGAATGGATGAATGAAGGTTGGAAGATAAATGATTCAATTTATTTATCAAAAGAGCTTGAAAAAATAGGAGTTAATGCTATTCATGTTTCATCTGGTGGAAATCAAGAAAAAACAGATAATTCACCAGAACTAAAGCCTTTATATCAAAGTAATTGGGCAAAACAGATAAAAAAAGAGATTAATATTCCAGTAATTGCTGTTGGTTTAATAACAACGGCAATTGAGGGTGAAAAGCTTTTAGAAGAAAAATATTGTGATTTTGTGGCTTATGGACGAGAATTATTACGAAGTCCAAATTTTGCTTTTTATGCAGCTAGTGAATTTAAAGAAAAAGATAAGATTAATTCATCTTATCAAAGGGCGTTTTAATTAACAAAAAGTAGGTAAAATTATTAAAAGGAAAAAATATGGAAAAAACATTTGAAGAAGCTTTAGAATTTAGACATGCGTGTAAAATTTTTGATGAAACAAAAAAAATTAATGATGAAGATATGACTTATATTTTAGAAGCAGGAAGAAAAGCACCTTCTTCTTTTGGTATGGAAGCTTGGAAATTTTTGGTTATTACAAATGAAGAGTTAAAAGCAAAATTAAAACCTTTTTGTTGGGATCAAGCTCAAATTACAACTTGTTCTCATTTAGTTATTGTTTTAGCTGGAATTGAAGGCGTAAAACCTGAGAGCGGAATCCCTGAAGAAAGATTTAAAAGAAGAGAAATGCCTCAAGAAAAACTTGATTTTTATTTAGGATTATATGCAGGGCACTTAAAACAAACACTTTTTAGTGATGAAAATATTTATGCTTGGACTGCTAAACAAACAATATTTGCATCACAAAATATGATGATGGCAGCTGCAATTAAAGGAATAGATTCTTGTCCAATTGAAGGATTTGATAAAGAAAAAGTTGAAGAAGTTTTAGGGCTTGATACTACAAAATATCAATTATCTTTAGTTTTACCTTTTGGATATAGAATAAATGCTCAATCAACACAATTAAGAGTACCTTTTGAAAATGTGGTTGAATATATAAAATAAGGCGTAAAATGAATAAATTTAGCATATTGTTACTTGATGATGTTTCTGAAAATATTTATTCTTTAAAACTATTAATTGAAGAAAATTTTGATATAAATATTTTTACAGCACTAAAAGCTCAAGAAGCAATTGAAATAGTGATGAATAATACTATTGATTTAATTTTAACTGATGTTCAAATGCCTGATATTGATGGATTTGAATTTGCTCAATATCTAAAAGATATTGAATCTACAAAAGACATTCCTGTTATTTTTATAACAGGAATTTATGAAAAAGATGAGTACAAAAATAAAGGTTACAATATAGGTGGAATTGAGTACATTACAAAACCTATTGATAATAAACTTTTAATTTCAAAACTCAAAATTTACATAAATATTTTTAATACCATAAAAACTTCAAATGAAAAACTTCATAAAACCGAAAATCTGTTAATTCATAGTGCCAAAATGGCTAGTATGGGTGAAATGATAGGCTTGATTTCTCACCAATTAAAGCAACCTTTAAATGTTTTATCTTTGTATGTTGAAGATATAAATTTATCTTATGAATATAAAGAATTAAATGATAAATATATGGAAGATTTTTATAAAAATACTAAAGACCAAATTGAATATATGAATAAAACAATAAATGGTTTTTTAGATTTTTTTAATCCAAATAAGAAAAAAGAGAATTTTTTAATTAAAAATTCAATTTATCAATCAATAGAGATATTAAAAAGTAAGATTGATAAATTAGAAGTGATTTTTCATTTAAATATTGATAAAAATTTAGAATTATTTGGTGTGGAAGTAGAACTAACTCAAGTTTTAATAAACATAATAAATAACTCTTTAGATGCTTTCAAAGAAAAAAATATTAAAAACCCTGAAATCTTTATTAAGTTATTTAAAAAAGACAATAAAAGTATTTTAATCATTGAAGACAATGCTTTAGGTGTTGAAAATAACCAATTAAAAAAGATATTAGAACCTTACTTTACTACTAAAGGTAGTGGCACTGGTGTTGGCTTACATATGGTAAAGATGATAATTAAAAATAGTTTTGATGGTGAATTAAAAGTTTTAAATACACAAAGAGGGTTAAGTTTTATAATTTTTCTATAAAATTATTAAAATGATACTATTGCAATACCATTTAATTATAATATTTCAATATAAATATATTTTTAAGGAGATTTTATAATGAATAGTATTTTTCTTTATACTACAAATAATAAAAATGTTAATTCAGTTTTAGTTATAAGTGAAGATGTTGGTTTTTTGAATAAATTAAAAAAAGTTTCAGGTGATAAATATAATATTTCATTTTTTAATAGTGAAAATTTTAATTTATTAAATACAGAAATTAATACTTTTGATTTAATTGTTTTTGATAATAGTAAAAATTCTTTGACAAAGTTTGTGGATGTTTTTAAACAAACAAAATCTTATACTTTTAATATTCCAATGATTATATTAGAAGATAAAGTTTCACAAGAGTTTTCTTTACATAAATACTCTAATGCATACGCAATTTTTAATAAAGATAATGATGAAAGTTTTTTATTAAATAATATAGAAATTAGTTTAAGCTTTTTATATACAAATAAAAAAGTTCAATTTGAAAATGGATTTTATTTTGATATAAGTAGAGAAATATTATTTCAAGGCAAAAAAATTATTAAACTTACGAAGACAGAGAGAAAGTTAGTAAATTTACTGGCTCTTAACCCTAATACTTTAGTTACGTATGAAGATATTTCTAGTATCGTATGGAGAGGAAAAGAATTTTCTATATATTCGTTACGAAATGTTATTAAACATATTAGAGAAAAAACAGACGAATCTTTTATAAAAAATTCATCAAATAGAGGTTATGTAATAACAACTATTTAAGATATTATATAAATAAAATTATATTTTTTTATTTATTATAACTGTAAAAAGAGCGCCATTATTTATATTTTCAACTTTTATTGTTCCTAGATTATCTTTTTCTAAAATAGTTTTACAAATATATAAGCCTAATCCAGAACCATTTTTTGTGGTTTTGGTTGAAAAATATGGATTAAAAATATTCATTATTATTTTTTCATCAATTCCTTTTGCATTGTCTTCAATAAAAATTTTTTGACAATCTTTATCTTCATAAAATGAAATTCTAATAGTTGAATTTTGAATATTTCTTTCTACTAATACATCTTTTGCATTATTTAAGATATTTAATAGAATCTGAGTTAACTCATTTTTGAATAATCCTATTTTTGATAATGTAAAATTTTGAACTTCAATTTTTATATTATGAGAAGCAAAAGATTTATTAAGCATTTTGTAAACGATAAAAACTATTTCATTTAAAGTTGTAAGTTTCTTTTTTGTATCAACACTAAAAAAATTTCTAAAATCATCAATAGTATTTGACATATATTGAATGTACTCATTCATTTCATCTAAAATATTATTTAGAAACTCTTTATCTACATTACCCATATTATTTTTTAGTTTTATTCTGCTTAACATACTTGAAACATAAGATAAAGGTTGTCTCCATTGATGGGCAATCATAGAAATCATTTCTCCCATAGCTGAATGTTTTGATTGATGTAGTACCATTTTTTCTTTTTCTTTTAAGTCACTTAAATCTAAAATAAAAACTATTTTATAGATAGTATTTGCAACCGATATATCTTTTATTTTTATAATAACAGGAATAATATCTCCATTTTTAGTCATTAATGAAATTTCTTGAAAGAATTTACTATTGTATTTTATAAATTTTTCTTTTGAAGTAGGTATTAAAATTCCTGTTGCAAGATTTCCTATTAAATCACTTTTCTTTTCATATCCTAAAATATCAAGAAGTGATTGATTCATATTGTATATAAAACCATTTTGAATTATCAAAATACCTTCTATTGAATTATTTATAATTTCATTCAAATCAAGAAAATTATTATTTATGTCTTGCATTTATATTCCTAGATAAAAGTTAATGGGTTTGTATTCTAACAAAAAATACTTTGATTTCTAAGATATACCTATATTAGTGTATTAAGTTTAATAACAAAAAATGATACTACTTTAATATTATTTATTGCTAATATTCATAATTATTAAAAAAAAAGAGAAATTATGAGTTCACAAGAGTCGAAATTAAGTTTGGATTCTTTTTTATTATCAGAAACTGATGAAAAAGGAATTATTAGATTTGCAAATGATGAGTTTTGTAAATTTGCTGAATATAAGTTGGAAGAGTTAATTGGGCAACCACATAATATTGTAAGACATCCCGATATGCCAAAGGCTGCTTTCAAGGATTTGTGGGAAACTATAAAAAGTGGAAAACCATGGAAGGGTTTTGTTAAAAATAAGACAAAATCAGGAAAATATTATTGGGTTTTTGCAACAGTATTTCCTTTTGTTTCATGTGATGGTTCTAAAGGTTATATTTCATGTCGAAGAATGGCTGCGCAAAGTGAAATCGAAAAATATGAAAATATTTATAAAACTATGAAGTAGGGAATTATGTTAAATTTTTTAAGAACAATGTCCATCAAAAATAAAATAAAAACATTAAGTTTTTTCCCCCTTGTATTTATTATAGGTATGTCATTTTATATAGATATGAATTTATATAATAAACAATCAAAGTTAGTTGATGTAAAAGAAATTATAGATTTAAATGAAAGAATATCTTTATTATTACATGAAACTCAAAAAGAAAGAGGTATAACTTCTGTTTTTTTAGGTACTAAAGGTGCAAAATTTAAAGATACTTTAATTACTCAAAAAGAGCTTACAAATAAAAACATAGAAGAGTTCAAAAAAACTATTAATAAAATTAGCGTGGAAAAGTATCCAGAAAATGGAAAAAATTTAATTGATAATGTTTTAAAAGAGTTATCATCTATTCAAAATATAAGAAGTGATGTGGATAGTTTAGCAATAGATGCAAAAAAAGCTATCGCGTATTATACAGATTTAAATGCAACACTTTTAAGTTTTGTAGCACTTACATCAACTATTGCAGATAGTGAAAGTACAATAAAAAGTATTATTGCTTATTATAATTTTTTGATGGCAAAAGAAAGAGCTGGAATTGAAAGAGCAGTTGGGTCAAACACTTTTGCATCTAAAACATTTGCTTCTGGAATGTTTGTAAAATATTTAGGTTTAGTAAATGAACAAAAAATATTTTTTGATGCATTTTTTATGTATGTAGGAGAAAATAAAACTTTTTTTAATGAAAAAATAAATCATCCAGTAATTCAAGAAGTTCAAAAAATGAGAGAATTACTTTTATCTTATGGTGAAAATAAAGATGTTGTTTTAGATATTGATTCAACAATCTGGTTTGATAAAATGACTCAAAAAATTGATATTTTAAAACAAATTGACGATTATTTAGCTAAAAACCTTGTAATTGAAATAGAAAATAAGTTAGAAAATGAAAAAACAATAATGTATTTTATGATTTGTATTAGTGTACTTATTGTTATTTTAACCCTTTATTTTGTGGCATTTTTTAATTTAAATATTAGTAGAGAAATTCATAAAATCTATGATGGAATAGAACAATTTATGAAATATTTAAGTAGAGAAATAAATGAGTTGTCTTATATTGATTTAAATACAAGAGGTGAGTTGGGAAAACTGGCTAGTATGGTAAATACTAATATTGATAGGATAAATGGAGATTTAGAAAAAGATTTACTTTGTGTGGGTGAGGCTGCTATTACACTTGATAAGTTTGAAAAAGGTTATTACTCTTGTCGAGTAAATTCAATTGCTGCAAATCCTCAAGTTGGAACATTAGCAAAAACTATAAATAAAATGTTAGATACTCAACAAAAAATAAATAGTGATATTTTAAATGTATTAGGTGAATATACAAACTATAATTATATAAATATTATTAAAAATGATAATATTTATGGTGAATTAAAGAAATTAGTAGATGGTATTAATAATTTGGGTGAAGCTATTACATCTATGTTAATTGAAAATAAAAATAATGGAGAAACTTTACTTAATGGTTCAAATCAATTAACCCTAAATGTTGATGAATTAAATAGAGCTTCAACCGATGCAGCAGCAAGACTTGAAGAAACAGCAGCAGCAGTTGAGCAAATAACAAGTAATATTAATAACAGCACTCAAAATGTAATAGAAATGTCAAATTATGCAAATGAATTAACACTTTCCGCTTCTCAAGGTGAAAAATTAGCAAATCAAACAGTAACTTCAATGGATGATATAAATTCACAAGTAAGTGCGATAACTGAAGCAATTACTATTATTGACCAAATTGCTTTCCAAACAAATATTCTTTCTTTAAATGCAGCAGTAGAAGCAGCAACTGCTGGTGAAGCTGGAAAAGGATTTGCTGTTGTTGCACAAGAAGTAAGAAATCTTGCTGCTCGTTCAGCTGAAGCTGCAAATGAAATAAAAGTAATAGTAACAAATGCAACTTCAAAATCAAATCAAGGTAAAGAAATAGCTAGAGAAATGATAAAAGGTTATAGTAATTTAAATGAAAATATAAATAATACTTTATCTTTAATCAAAGAGGTTGAAAGTTCAGCAAAAGAGCAAAAAATTGCAATGGAACAAATATCTGATGCTATTAATAGTTTAGATAAGCAAACTCAAATAAATGCAAATATTGCAAATCAAACAAATGAGATAGCATCTGAAACTTCATTGTTATCAAATAATGTTGTAACCGCAGTAAATAGTAAACAGTTTAGGGGAAAATAAAATGCTTGAAAACATTTTGGAAAAAATAGAATCTTTACCTCCCTTACC
>JAQVLW010000032.1:18358-21870 GCA_028703945.1 Aliarcobacter sp.
TGAGATAGCATCTGAAACTTCATTGTTATCAAATAATGTTGTAACCGCAGTAAATAGTAAACAGTTTAGGGGAAAATAAAATGCTTGAAAACATTTTGGAAAAAATAGAATCTTTACCTCCCTTACCCCAAACGATTGAAAAAATCGAAAACTTTAGAAAGAAAAAAAATAAAGAAATTGAGGAATTAGTAAAAATTATTGAAAAAGATGCCTTAGTTATAACAACTCTTCTTAAAATTTCTAATTCATCATTATTTGGATTTAGGTCAAAAGTTGAAACAATAGGAAGAGTAATTAGTTTATTAGGGATTAATTTTACTATTTATATGACAATTAGTGAAACTTTTAATAATATTTTAACAACAGATTTATCTCCTTATTGTATTAATACAGAAGATTATATTGAAGCTTCAAATGCTTCTTATAATTTAATGAATTTATGGTTAGGAGAAGTTGATAATAATCTTAAAGAAGAGGTTTTATTAGCTTCAATTTTACAAGAAATTGGTAAATTTATTTTGTCTGAATTAATTGTTAGTAGAGGATTACTTAAACAATTTCATGAAAAACTTGAATTAGGATTTGATATTGTAGATGTTGAAAAAGAGTTATTGGGAGTTACAACATCTCAAGTTACAGCAGAAATATTCAAATACTGGGGATTAGATGACAATTTATCAAATATGATTCGATTTGTTGATAATATTGATAAGTGTACTGACAAATATAAACAAAAATCTCAAGTTTTAGATGTTGTAAAAACAGCTTGTAATCCATATTCTTTACTTAGTGATAGCAGTGTTGAAAAGGCATTAAAAAAAGCTATTTTATATAATTTAGAAGTAGAAACCTTGAGTAATGTACTAAAAACTTTACAAAGTAGATTATTAGAACAATAAGGAATATTACATGTCAAGTAAATTTTGTTTAGACACTATTTGTCATAATATTAAAAATGAAGATGATTTAATTAATATTTTTGATAGTTTAATAAAAGAAGGATTAAATCCTATGGAAGCATGTTCTTTTATTACAGATAAATATGGTGAAGAAATATTAGAAATATTAGACGATAATACAGCTAACCCATTAAAATAATACTATTTTAATACTATTTTCTATTATAGTAATATTATTAATAAATAACAATCAAGGAAAAAAATGATTAGTAATTTAACCGTGTTAAAAAAGATGTTAATAATAGGTATTTTGGCACTATTTGCATTTGTTGCTATTGGAACAATATTTTTATTTAATGAAAAAAATATCTTGATTTCAGAAAAGAAATCAAAATTAGTAAATATTGTTGAACTTCCATATAGTTTGGTAGAGTCTGAATATAAAGCCTTTACAGATGGCAAAATAGATGAAAAAACAGCAAAAGAGAATGCTGTAAATGCTATAAAAAAACTTAGATATGACAAAACAAATTATATTTGGATAAATGATGATACTTTACCACATCCAAAAATGATAATGCATCCAATTGCTACTTCTTTAGATGGAAAAGTTCTTAATGCTGAAAAATTTAATTGTGCTACAGATTTAGAGTACGCAAATAATGAAATTGTAAAAACAGATGGTAAAAAAAATCTTTTTCAATCTTTTGTTGAAGTTGTAAATAAAGGTAATACTGGGTTTGTAGGTTATCTTTGGCCAAAACCAAAAGCTGATGGAACAAATAGTGAAGAGTTATATGAAAAATTATCTTATGTTAAAAAATTTGATAAATGGGGTTGGGTTATTGGTTCTGGGATTTATATAGATGATGTAAATGCAGAATTTAATCAAAGTTTATTAAATATCATTTTAACTGTATTTTTTGTTTTAATAGTTCTTGGATTAGTATCTTATTTTATTGTAAAAGATATTGTTACAAAAGTTGATTTACTTGATAGTGGACTTGTTGATTTCTTTAAGTTTTTAAATAAAGAGAGTTCTACTGTAAAATTGATTTCTATTGATTCAAAAGATGAAATAGGAAAAATGGCAAAAGTTATAAATGAGAATATTGAAAAAACTCAAAAATTAATTATTGAAGACCACGAATTAATTGAAGATGTAAAAAAAGTTGTAAATGAAGTTAAAAATGGTAAATTAAATCAAAGAATTACTAAAAATACTCAAAATCAAAATTTAGAAGAGTTGAAAAATACTTTTAATGAAATGCTTGAAAATACTTCAAAAAGTGTTGCCCAAGATATAACTAAAATTACTAGAGTTTTAGATAGTTTTGCAAAACTTGATTTTAGAGATAAAATAGAAAATGATTCAGGAATTGTATCTGAGGGTTTAAATAATTTAGCTCAAATTATAAATGAAATGTTAGTGGAAAATAAATCAAACGGTTTAACTTTAGATGAAAGTTCAAATATTTTACTTGAAAATGTAAATAAATTAAATATTAGTTCAAATGAAGCAGCAACAAGTCTTGAACAAACAGCTGCAGCCTTAGAAGAAATGACAAGTAATATTAGATGTAATACTCAAAATATCGCAAAAATGGCAAATTTCTCAAATAGTGTAACAAAATCTGCTCAAGATGGAGAGAAATTAGCAAGTCAAACAACTCTTGCAATGGATGAAATAAATGTTCAAGTTAATTCTATAAATGAAGCGATTTCAGTAATTGACCAAATAGCATTTCAAACAAATATTTTATCTTTAAATGCAGCCGTAGAAGCAGCAACAGCAGGAGAAGCAGGACTAGGATTTGCAGTTGTTGCCCAAGAAGTGCGAAATTTAGCAAGTAGAAGTGCAGAAGCGGCACGTGAGATAAAAACAATTGTAGAAAATGCAACATCAAAAGCAAATCAAGGTAAACAAATAGCAAATAATATGATAGAGGGATATAAAGGTTTAAATCAAAATATTTCTCAAACAATTAATTTAATTTCTGATATAGAGAGTGCTTCAAAAGAGCAACTTTTAGGAATTGAACAAATAAACTCAGCAATAAACCAATTGGATCAACAAACACAACAAAATGCAGCAATTGCAACACAAACCCATGATATTGCTATAATTACAGAAAAAATAGCAAAACTAGTGATAGATAATGCAAATGCAAAAGAATTTATTGGTAAAAACAGTGTAAAAGCAAAAGATTTGAATGTATCAAATAATTTAAATACTCCAATAAAAAAGAAAGTTGAAAATATTATGATTTCAAAAAAAAATGAAAGAGATGACTGGGATAGTTTTTAGAGGTAGTGTTAGAAATTCTGTATCAATCTGATAAAATAATATCAAGGATTGATACAGATTGAAGAAATAGAAAAACAACAATCTCATATAACTCAATATTTAAGACAGAATAAGTATTTGTTACTTTAGGTGACTTGACACAGAATTTATAACAGTCTTTTTTTTAATTTTCCTCTCATTATTAAAATAATACTACTTTAATACCATTTTTTGTTACTATTAAGTAATTTTTTAGACTACCTATAAGAGAACTAAGAAATAAAAAAAGGAAGCAGAATGTTAAGAAAGATAGACACAAAAAAGAA
>JAQVLW010000032.1:21970-24118 GCA_028703945.1 Aliarcobacter sp.
TTATTAAAATAATACTACTTTAATACCATTTTTTGTTACTATTAAGTAATTTTTTAGACTACCTATAAGAGAACTAAGAAATAAAAAAAGGAAGCAGAATGTTAAGAAAGATAGACACAAAAAAGAAATTATTATTATTCCCAGTAATGTTTATGATAATAGTAATTTTATCAGGAATAGTTTACTCTCATTGGAGTAATAAATCAAATACAAGAAATGAAATTGCACTAGAGACAGACGAGTTTATTCAGCAAATTTTAAAAGGAAGAATATCTGTTTATCAATTTTTAAGATCACCAAGCGATAAAGCAGCTCAAAAAGTTAGAGAAGATTTTTCATTATTAAATCAAAATGTTTTAACTTTTAAAAGTAGGTTAAGTTTAGAAAAAAATAGAATTTTATCAGATGAGATAATTTTAAATTCTAAAAAATATATTGAATTTTTTGATGCATTTTCAAATCAAAGAGTTAAAGATTTTGAAAATGGTATTAAAGATGAATCAAGTGATATTAAAAATACTATTTCTCAAATGGTTCAAACAGGTTCAATTTTAGAATCAAAAGTTCTTGAAATTCATGAAAGCGCAGTTTCATTAAGAATTGAATCAAATGAATCTTTAAATAATATTCTAATTGTAGTAGCAATAGTAACAATTATATTATTTATCATCATTTCTATGCTAATCTCAAATGTAGTTATAAACTCTTTAAACAACTTTAAAGATGGATTATTATCATTTTTTTCTTATTTAAATAGAGAATCTTCAAATGTGTCATTGTTAAATGAAAGTGCAAACGATGAATTCGGAGAGATGGCAAAAGTAGTAAATCAAAATATTGAAAAAACTCAAAAAAGTATAGAAGAAGATAGAAAATTAATAAATGAAACAATAACTGTTTTAGGCGAATTTGAACAAGGTGATTTATGTCAAAGATTAAATATGAGTGTCTCAAATCCTGCATTAATGGAATTGAAAAATGTATTAAATAATATGGCAAGTAATCTTGAAAATAATATTGATAATGTTCTTCATATATTAGAAGAGTATTCGAATTATCATTATCTTAAAAAGATTTCAACAAAAGATATAAAAGAACATCTTTTAAAATTAGCAAATGGTGTAAATACTCTTGGTGATTCAATTACTGGAATGCTAATAGAAAATAAATCAAATGGATTAACATTAGATGAGAGTTCAAATATTTTACTTGGAAATGTAGATAAATTAAATATTAGTTCAAATGAAGCAGCGGCATCTTTGGAACAAACAGCAGCAGCATTAGAAGAAATTACTTCAAATATTAGAAATAATACAGAAAATATTGCAAAAATGGCAACTTACTCAGATAGTGTTACTAAATCAGCTAATGATGGAGAAAAACTAGCAAACCAAACAACAATCGCAATGGAAGAAATAAATGTACAAGTAAATTCTATAAATGATGCAATTTCAATAATAGACCAAATTGCATTTCAAACAAATATCCTTTCATTAAATGCAGCTGTTGAAGCAGCAACTGCTGGCGAAGCTGGAAAAGGATTTGCAGTAGTTGCACAAGAAGTAAGAAATCTAGCTTCAAGAAGTGCAGAAGCTGCTAAAGAGATAAAAAATATAGTGGAAAATGCTACAAGAAAAGCAAATGAGGGAAAAGATATAGCAAATAATATGATAAAAGGATATGTAGAATTAAATCAAAATATCACAAATACAATAAATTTAATTCAAGATATTGAAATGTCAAGTAAAGAGCAATTGATGGGAATAGAGCAAATCAATGATGCCGTAAATCAATTAGATCAACAAACACAACAAAATGCAGCAATTGCATCTCAAACCCATGACGTAGCCATTTTAACTGATGACATTGCAAAATTAGTTGTGAATAATGCAGATGCAAAAGAGTTTATAGGGAAAAATGAAGTAAAAGCAAAAGATATAAAATTAAAACATGATTCTTCTTATGATGTAAGAATAAGTGAAGTAGTACATAAAAAGATACTAAAGAAACCTATCAAACATGATACAAAGATAGTTTCAAATAAATCTAATGATGGCGACTGGGAAAGTTTTTGAACTTTCTCAGAAAAAATATGACTTGCAAAAATAGAGTAAAACCAAAACTTTTAAGAGATATAAAAACAGAAGC
>JAQVLW010000081.1 GCA_028703945.1 Aliarcobacter sp.
TCTTGGTAAAAAAGAAGTTAAAGCAAAAAGCTTAAATACTAAGAACGATCATTCAAATAATCATATTACACCAAAAAATGATTTTATAAAAACAACTACTACGAAAGTAGCACCTAAAACGATAACATCTTCAAATAGTAATGATGAGTGGGAAAGCTTTTAAGCTTTCTTATTCATACATATAAATAATCTTTTCATTTTTTTGATAAATAAGCCTTAATAGGGTATTTTATGCTAATTTATTGCAAGGATGATTTTTATGGATGAATTGATTTTAGGACTGATTACCTTTTTTACTTCTACAATTGCTGGAATTGTTGGAGTTGGTGGAGGTATGATGTTAATAGTAATTTTACCTTCATTTTTACCTTTGAATGCTTTGATACCTATTCATGGATTAACTCAAGTTTCAAGTAATGTTAGTCGTGCAATATTTGGATATAAAGATGTTCAATATGAAGTAATTCCAAAATTTTTATTAGGTTCAGCTATTGGTATTGGAATGTTTGCATCAGTTTTAAATCTAATTTCCCTTGAATATGTTCCTTTATTTATAGGAATTTATATTTTATTATCTTTATGGTCAGAAAAGTTTAATGAAAAAATCAAAAGATACGAGAGTTATTTTCTTGCAGGTTTTTTTCAAACAGGTCTTTCAATGGTTGTTGGTGCAACAGGACCACTTACTATGACACTTTTATTCAAAGATTACGAAGATAAAAACAAAGTTGTAGCAACGGGTGCTGCACTTATGAGTATTACTCATATATTAAAAGTATTTGTATTTATGTATTTTGGTTTTGTATTTTTTGATTATATTGGAGTGATAGTTGCCATGATTATTGGTGCAGTTAGTGGAAGTTGGGTTGCAACAAAACTAAGAGATAAAATAGATGGAAAAAGATTTACAATGATTTTAAAAGTATTACTTTCTGCTTTAGCTATTCAAGTAATTGTAAAAGTATTTATATAAAAAACTTCAAAACCAATATTATAAACAGTGCAGATATAAGTGTCTGCACTGTTATAATACTTGACATTAATCTAATATCTCCACCTAATTGTCTTGCTAGTATAAAAGAAGTTGGAGCTGTTGGAAGAACAGCAAATAAAACTAAAATAGAAATCATCATATTATCAAGTTCAAAATATTTTGCAAAAATAAAAATTAATAAGGGCATTATTAAATGCTTTGCAATACTTGAAATTATAAGTTCACTTTTTGAAGATTTTATCTCTTTTATTACAAGTCCAAATCCAACAGATAAAAGTCCCATTGGAAGTGCAGCTTTACTTAATATTTCTAAAGTATTATTTATTAAAAGTGGAAAATGAATTCCTAGAAAATTTATACTTCCCCCAATAATACAAGCAATTATCAAAGGATTTGTAACAATTGATTTTAGCAAATATAAAAAATTTAATTTTTCATTGCTTATATATAAAGCAAAAATAGTTATACATAAAACATTTATAAAAGGAATTGCAAAAGTCAAAATAATAGCAGATAAAATTAATCCATCATTTCCAAAAATTGCCCCTGCTAGAGCTAAAAAAACATAAGTATTAAATCTAATTCCACCTTGAATTACAGAAGTGAAAGCAGGAGCATTTATAGGTTTTATTTTATTTACAATAATAAGAACAATCATTGTAAAAAATATTGCTAAAAGTGCAGATAAAATAAAACCTAAACTATTTGAAGAACTTAAAGAAGCATTTGAAAGTTTGTAGATTAATAAAGAAGGCATCAAAACATAATATGTTAATTTATCAGCTTGTGGCCAAAATTCAAGGGAAGGAAATTTTATTCTTTTAAAAAAATAGCCAATTAAAATAAGTCCAAAAACTGGAATTAAAGCTGAAAATATATGTTCCAAGATATTTTTAACTATTTACTAATATTTTAAAAACAGCTTTTATGATTTTTTTATTTTCATCTATTTTTATGCAAGGCATATGAGCATCATTTGGATAAAAAATAGCAAGTTCATTTTCTTTGATTTTTAATACCGAAGAATTTTTAGATTGGGCATGTTTTGCATAATCTAAATCCTCTTTATAAGCAGTTTCAATAAGAAGATTGTTTACATTTTCAACTTCCATAATTTCATCACCTTCAAACATATATTGAATGTCAATATACTTTTTATGTGATTCAAATAAACAATCTTCTTTATCTTTTGTTATATAGGCTTGTTCTAAAACAAAACAGTTTTCATCTAACACTATTTTATTACATTCACCAACTTTTGTGTTTACAAGAGTTTTATACTCAGCCGAATTTTTATCTTGTAATTTTTCAATATAAGTAAAAGCTCTTTGAAACTTAAAATCACAAACTTGTGATTTTAAAGTTTGTAATGTACCTAATAGTGCCATTTGAATTCCTATTTATTAAATTTTATTTATTCTTTAGCATACCTTTTAAAATTATCTTACCACCTTCAACACCTGGTTGGTCGTAAGTATTAATTCTTAAGAATTTACCAACAATAGAAGTTAATAATTCATAATAAAATAGAAGTTTTCCTATTTCAAATTCACTAATCTCTTCAATTTCAATAATATCAATTGGAATATCTTTTTTTAACTCTTTAACAGAAGCAATTGTTGCATCTGCTTGTAGATTAATTAACTCTTTAAAATTAAGATTATTAACATAATCAAGTTCTTCTAATCCTTCTAAAGAAATAGGAGCAATTTTTGTATTGTCTTTAAAATCTTTAATTTTAATAAAAGTTACTGTTTTATCCCTTTGACCTTCAACAATTAATTGTAAAAATGAGTGTTGATCAACAGGTCCTAAAAGTCCAATTGGCGTTAAACCTTGGTTTGTGTTATTAACATCAACCTTCCCAAGACTCTCTCCCCAAAGTTGAACATACCATTTATTAAATCCTTCAAGTAATTGAGAATAAGAAAAAATAGCATTCATATTATAAACATCTTTAAACTCATAATAAGTTCTAGCTTTTTTTATAAGATGTTTAAATAGTTTCTTTTTATCAAAAAATGAATCAGAGCTTTTTTTAGCACCTTTTAACAATTCATCAATATCAAATCCAGCAAGATATAAAGGAACTAATCCAACATTTGATAAAACAGAAAATCTTCCACCAACATTTTTAGGAATATCAAAGTAATTAATTTCATTTGCTCTTGCAAAAGTGTTTAATTTACTATCATCTTCTGTAATTATCAATAAATTTGATTTATCAATTTTTGTAATAGACATAAGATATTTAAAAATAGAGATAGTTTCTATTGTTGTTCCAGATTTTGAAATTATAATAAAAAGCGTATCTTTTAAATTTAGTTGAGCCAAAGTTCCATTTAAATTTACAGGGTCTGTACTTTCAAAAAAGAAAAGCTCTTTTTTTAAAGATTTATTATGTTGTTTGTTATACTTCATGAAGTTATAAATAGCATAAGTTCCTAAAGTACTTCCTCCAATACCAATAATTGCTATTTGTTTTTGAGGAAAATTTAAATCATCAAGTCTAGTTTTTAAAACTGTTGTATCAACATAAGGAAGAGAATAATAACCTATTACTTCTCTTTCTTTTTTTATCTCTGCAAAAATTTCTTTATCACTTAGTGATACTTGAGGATAATACAGATTGTTTTTCACTTATTTTGCTCCAGATGCTTTTTTAGCTGCTGCTTCTTTTTTTGTTTCTTTATCATAAAAATAGTTTGTAGCTTTTACAAATCCATCGATACTTCCACAGTCAAATCTTTGCCCTTCAAATTTAAATGCTAAAACCATCCCTTTTTTTGCTTGTGTTAAAAGAGCATCTGTAATTTGAATTTCTCCACCTTTCCCAGGTTTTGTTTCTCTAATAATATTGAAAATATCAGGAGTTAAAATATATCTTCCAATAATTGCCAAATTTGATGGAGCAACTTCAGGCTCAGGTTTTTCAACCATATCTTTTACCATATAAATACCAGGTTCAATTTCATTTCCAGCAATAACACCATATTTATTTGTATCTTCTTTTGGAATTTCTTCAATTGCAACGATTGAACAACCATATTTTTTATATAAATCAACCATTTGTGCTAATACACCTTTTCCAGGAGCATCACATAAGTCATCCGCAAGTAAAACAGCAAATGGTTGATCACCAATTAGTGTTTCTCCACATAAAATAGCATGACCTAAACCTTTCATTTCAATTTGTCTAGTATAAGAGAAAGTACATTTAGTAATAACTGCTCTAATTTCTGTTAAATAATGCTCTTTACTTGTACCTTTAATTTGATTTTCAAGTTCATAAGAAATATCAAAGTGGTCTTCGATTGCTCTTTTACCTCTACCTGTAACTATCGCCATAGTATCCATACCAGCAGCAAGTGCTTCCTCCACTCCATATTGAATAAGTGGTTTAGTTAAAATAGGTAACATCTCTTTTGGTGTTGCTTTTGTCGCAGGTAAAAATCTTGTTCCATATCCAGCAGCAGGGAATAGACATTTTTTAATTGGTGTGTTTTTATTGCTCATTTTTATTTTCCTTGTAATTGTTTAAATAGTTTCATTAAAACATTTTCGTATATTTTAGCATTTTCTTCTGTATTTGCTTCAAATCTTGTAACTAATTTTGGAGTAGTGTTACTAGCTCTCACTAATCCCCAACCATTTTCAAATATAACTCTAACTCCATCAACTGTTATAATGTCTTTAATTTTTGGGAAATCAGCTGGAGGATTTTCTAAAGCTCTTTTTAAATCTTCAATTATTTTAAATTTTGTATCTTCAGTTACCGTTATGTTTATTTCAGGAGTAGAGTAAACTTGAGGTAATGCTTCAAATTCTTTATCAAAATTAAACCCATCATCAATAAGCTCTAATGCTCTAAATGTAGCATATAAAGCATCGTCAAATCCGAAATATCTATCATTAAAAAATAAATGTCCAGATACAGCTGCAAAATCAGCATTTGTTTCTTTGATTTTAACTTTTAAGTTAGAGTGACCAGTTTTATACATAATAGCTTTACCATATGAATTAATTGTGTCATACATAACTTGAGAACATTTTACTTCACCAATAACAGTTGGATTATCTATAAATTTAGAGAAGAATATTGCTAAAATATCTCCTTTAAAGTTATATTTTGGAGAAAGTAGGGCAATTCTATCCGCATCACCATCATATGCAAAACCAAAATTATACTCACCATTTGCAAGTTCTTTTTTAATATCTTCTAATGTATGCTCATCACTTGGATCTGGATGATGGTTTGGGAAATTTCCATCTGGCTCTTCAAATAAAATTTTATACTTAATGTTTAATCTATCAAGTATCTCTCTTAAAACGACACCAGCAACTCCATTACCACAATCGAAAACAAATTTTTTGTTTTCTAATTTTAAATGAGAGAAGTGATTTACAATAAAATCAATATATTTATTTTTAGAATCAATAGAAATCGTAACTTCATTATCTTTAATAGTTGACTTATCTGCAAGAATTTCTCTTCCTAATGCATAAATCTCTTCTCCAAAAAATGGGTCTTTATCTAAAGTGATTTTAAATCCATTATATTCAGGAGGATTGTGAGAACCTGTAATCATTACAGAACCATCAGATTTAAGTCCATCAAAATCTGTAAAATTTGCAAAATAATTAGCAGGTGTTGGAACTAATCCCATATCTAATACTTCAAGACCGGCATTATTTATTCCTGAACTCAACCAACCTTTTAGTGTTGGTGAATGAAGTCTTGCATCATAACCAACTGCAATAAACTTCGCATTTGGTGTTTTTTTAATTAATGCTTTTGCTAAATAATAACCAATCTTTTTAACTATGTCTTCATTTAGCTCTTTTTCAAAAATTCCTCTAATATCATACTCTCTAAAAATAGATGTACTCATTATATGCTGTTCTCCATTGTGTTATATTGATCAAAAATTATGTTTAATAAATTTGTGACTGTTATTATATGGAATTTTTAATAAAAATTGTGAAAAAATAGTTAAAAGCACAGAAAATAAAAAAAAAGAGAAAACAAAGAAGAATTAAAGGATATGAAAACAAAAAACACAATAGAAGTATAGTAAAGTAGTGAGAAAGCAGCAAATCCAAAAATTTAAGCTAAATTTAAGCGGTAAGCTATTGACAAAGGGACAGAAACCTATTATAATTCCCGTCCAATTTGACT
>JAQVLW010000082.1 GCA_028703945.1 Aliarcobacter sp.
TTTTGAAATTAAGAAATTAAAAATACCATTTTTATAAATCTCTAATTCTTCATTTATTTGTTTTTTAGGGATATAATTCTTTTTTAGTTTCAAAGTACGGGGATGTTTTATTTTTTTCATAATTAATTTACTTAATTTTTTGACTTTTAGAATAAAATTTGATGCAGTTTGGGTACAGAAAAGCTTGCTGAAATTCTTTCATTTATTTCCTTTGAATATTTTAATTTTCATATTAATGCTATTTATGATTTATGAAAAACCTTTTCCAATATTTCAATTACTTGTTCTTTATATATTGGTAGTCCATCAGCAAAGGATTTTATACTTTTTTGATCTACTTCTTCTTTGAGATGTTGAATAAAACTATCAAAATCTTCTTTCATTCTACCTACAAGTTTTATTTCTTCTTCTCCTGTTAGAAGTAAAGTGAGTTTTAATATATCTCTTCTATGTTTTTTCCATTTATTATCTTCTCGTTTTTTTAAATCATAAAAAGCAGACATTTTTAACATTATTGTAGCTTGGGTATTTGTACAAGGGGCTTCAGTAGATTTATTTACATTATTTTTAATCATTTTAAAATATTCTGGATCTAACATAATTGCAGACAATGAATATAATCCCTCTTCAGGATCAATAGGTAATATTCTTTGTTTATCATCAATTTCAAGCTTATTTTCATTTGATGCAAATAGTTCAATCTCTTTTGCAAAATTTTCTTCTTTAGGATTATTAAACCGATAATATTTATATCGGTCTTTTTCTCCTACTTGTATATCATATTTTCCATCTGTGATATATTGTTTAATTCTTTGAGATAATTCAACAGAGTTATTTGTTAGCAATACTAAATCAATATCAAATGTTGCTTTTCCATGACCTTTACCTAATTCTTCATCAAGTAACATTACTGTTGCAAAGCCACCTACAACTACATATTGTTCATCAAACTCTTTACAATATTCCTGAAAATGACTTAATCCTGCATAATCTGTCTTTTTCATCAATAATCTTCCTTGATTTTAACTAAAATATTTTTTTCTATTTCTTCAAGAGCATACTTCGTTCTCTCATCATCTATATTTTTTAATATTCTTAAAATGTATAGAGGATTAATTAAATTATTATATGAAAAAAGAGAAGGTTCTCTATCCCAAACTTCAATTTTATAATTAGCAATATCTTTATCACATTCTAATTCTTGAATATTCATATTTTTTAGTGCTTTTTGGCTAATAGCTATAGTCTTTATTGACTCATCAAGTAGTGATGTATATTTTGATAAAGCACTATATCCACTAAAAATAGTTTCCTTATCTAAAATATCTTGTTGAGTATAGAAAGTATATTTTATTGGTGACTTATTATTTTCTTTTAAACGCTCATAAACTTCCATTTTAGGAATAAAGAATACTTGTTTACTTCTCCCTATTTTCTCAATCTTTAGAAAATTAAATGATTCTAAAATATCAAGAGCATTTGATATCGCACGAATATCTCTATTAGTTATTTCAGATATCTCTTTTATCATCATTGCATTAGAGATTTTATTATCTAAATATCCAATTAGTATTGTGTCTGCATCAACTGTTAATTCATTATATATTTTTTGATTAATTTTTATATGTTGAGTTTGCATTTGAACTAATGCAAAAGGCATATATATTTGCTTGTTTTCTATAATAAAAGGAATATGTTTTTTAATTAAACTATTTGTATTTCTTCCATCTAATTTTTCAAAAACTAAAACTGCACTACAAGGACATAATTCTTCAATTTTTTTAACTGCATTTTGATGTATTCTCATGTCAACTTGAGAATCTTTTATCTTAAGAAACAAAACACCGAAAGCTGCAATTTCTGTATTCCATAATTCATATGCAGCTTTAATATATAGGGGCATTTTTATATGAAGTTCTTTTTCATTTACTACCCAATTAGTACTAGTTTCAATAAAATTAAATAAATCTTGTTTTGTATTCATAAACTTATATTAACATTAAATGGCTTTTATTTACATAAAAATAATATTGTTGTAATTTTAATGTATATTTAAGTTAAAATATAATTTCTAATATTTTTTGCGTATAGAAAAAGATTTAAAAGAAATTATACAACTCGCTGAAAGATAGATTTATCTTTTTTGAGAAATTTTAATTTAAGGATAAAGAAATTATTAGTAGTTAATCTTATTTCCACTTGCTATTTAAAAATTATTTTTAAACATCTGTTTTCCGACACCTTCCCACAAAGTCAAAAAATCCCCTAAAAAAGATCAAAATAATATACGATAAACACTATCGAATTGTGATACAATACGAAAACTATATCAAAAAGGTTTTTCGTATGTTAATAGGTTATGTAAGAGTTTCAAGTGATGATCAAAATCTTAATTTGCAAAAAGATGCATTAATAAAATATGGTGTTGATGAAAGAAATATTTTTTCTGATAAAACATCTGGTTCAAAAGATAAAAGAGTTGGTCTTGATAAAGCAATAGAGTTTTTAAAAGATGGTGATACTTTAGTTGTTTGGAAACTAGATAGACTAGGAAGAAGTTTAGCTCACTTAATTGATGTTATTACAAACCTAAAAAATAGAAATGTTTCTTTTGTATCTATTACTGAAGGTATGGATACAACAACAGCTTCTGGTGAATTGTTCTTTCATATCTTTGGAGCATTAGCTCAATTTGAAAGATCTTTAATTCAAGAAAGAGTAAAAGCTGGACTTGAATCTGCAAAACTAAGAGGTATTAGAGGTGGACGACCAAGATCCATTGATGATGAAAAAATGATTGTAATAAAAAAAGCTCTTGAAGATGGAATGAGTAAAGCTGCTGTTTGTAGAACATTTGGAGTTAAACGAAGTACTTTGATTGATAGTTTGAATAGAAGTGAATAAATTAGTTCATTATAAAGTTCAGTTAATTATCAATAAATGAATAAAAATACTTATAGTATAGTAGTTATAAAGTTCTTTTAGAAGTTCGTTTTTTATAAATATTTGATATAATAAAATAAAAATTAAGGGTTAAAATGGATTTTACACCAATTGCTCCAATACAATTAGATGGTTCTATAAAAAATGAATTGCTTGTATTAGCGGAAGAAATTGTAATAAAGAGTGCAAAAATAGAAGGTAGTCATAATAAAATCATTTTAACCTCAATAAAAAATATGCTAAGAAATGTAAATAGCCACTATAGTAATCAAATTGAATCAGAAGGTACTCATCCTGTAGATATTGAAAAAGCTATGAGGAAAGAATACTCATCAAATGAAAAGAAAAAAAGACTTCAAATGCTTTCAATTGCACATATCAGGGTACAAGAAGAGATTGAAAATGATATTAATCTTGATATAAATCCAATTACAAAAGAATATATTAAAAAAGTACATAATCTATTTTATAGTAAAGAAGCAATGGACTCATTTTGTAAAATTAAATTGAAAAATAAAAATCAAGAATTAATTAGATATGTTGATATGCTTCCAGGAGAAATAAGAACTACTGATGTTGAAGTAGGTAAACACCTTGCCCCTAAATATGAAGATGTTGATTATTTATTGAATATGTTTGAAACACTTTATGAATTACCAAAATATAAAACAAAAAGTGAAAAATTAATATATGCATTATCTTCACATCATAGGTTAGTTTGGATACATCCCTTTTTAGATGGAAATGGAAGAGTTTCAAGACTTATTTTAGATGGTTTTTTACATTATATAGGTTTAGAAGGATATGGATTATGGAATATTTCAAGAGGTTTATCAAGAAATATAAAACAATATCAAATAGCTTTGAGTAATGCAGATGAAATAAAATTTTCCCAAACTGATGGAAGAGGATTTTTATCAAATAAAATGTTAGAAGAATTTGCGATATTTATGTTAAAAACTTCCCTTGATCAAATAGAATATATGCAAAACTGCCTAAAACTTGATAATTTAGCAAATAGAATAGATAATTATTGTAAAAAAGCAAACGCATCTTTTTTAGGAATATCTTCACTTCCTGATGGGAGTGAAAATATATTTAAAGCATTGCTTATTCATGGAGAAATAGAAAGAGGAAAAGTTCAAGATTTAATAGGTAAAAAAAAGACAGTAACTGCTTCAGTTATAAAAGAATTAATTGATAGATATTATCTTGTTTCAGATGGACCTAAAAAACCATTGAGATTAAACTTTAATGCACATTTTGCATCTCAAATTTTTCCAGAACTTATACCAATAATTGAGTAAATCAATACTCATTTTTATATTCTTTATAATCATTAACCAGCGACTGAATTATATTTTTATATTTCTCACAAGTTTCAAGAATATTTTTTTCTAAAGAGTTTAAAAAATCTATTTCTTCAATATCACAAGAATTCAATAAATCACTTTTAATTGTTTTAATATTTTTAATAATATTTTCTATCATAGATAGTAATCATCTCTTACTAATCTTGGTTGAATATCTGCATGTACACAAAATCCTACTAGATCAAATGCACCTATTTTATTTGCAACAAATTCATCTCCAAATGCCATTGCAAATTCATTTTGAATGTTTGGATACATAGCAATATTTACTAAATCATAAAATGGTGATACTTCTAATCCTTTTTTATTTACAAAGAATGAGACATTTTTTGCATGGGTAGCATAATTATTGATACATAAATTAAAAAGTGTCCATCTAAGAATATTTAATTTATTTAAGATTTTATTTGTTGATAATTTTGAAGATTCAAATAAATTTTTAAGATTTGCTCACCTCTAAAATCAGCATAAACTTCTTCATATTTCATACTAACATCTAAATCTAAATCTAAAATTATGGCACTACTGTATCGAAAAGGCAAGAGGTTTTTATCTCTTATATTTTTTTATTTTTATTGGTTATTTGTTGGTAGCATATTGATTTATCAACAAAATATATCATTTAGCAGTTTGGCAGTTTTTTATAAATATTTATTTCAACCTTTTTATATCTTCTTCAAGCTCTTTTAAACTTTGGATTTTTTCTATCTTCTTTTGTTCATTTTTAAACTTTTGATATTCTAATTCACTTTTTGCTTTTGCTATATCGTGGCTTATTTTTCCTGCATGAGTTAATAACTCTCTTCCATTTAAAGATATAACAGCATCTAATCTTGCTATCCAATCTTTCATATACATTGGTGTTTGTTGCATTGCCATAGTTTCTGCAAATGCTAAATATTGTTCAACAAGTAATCCCAAGAGTTTTATCTCATCTTCAACAAGATAGTTTTTAGCAATACTCACATCTTTTTTTGTTACATTTTTATTTTCTTTATCGTATGAACTCATTCCTAAAAGAGGTTTACTCATATCTACTCTATTGTGAACAAGTTCAGCTGCTGTTTGAGATGATACTGCCCAAAGTAGTTTATTTTGAACAATTTTAAAAAACTCTATTGTTTTTTCATCTTTTTGGTCATAGTCAATACTTGTCATATAGATGTCTTTGATTTTTTGATAAAAGAACTTCTCAGAGATTCTAATATCTCTAAGTCTTTTTTGAAGTTCATCAAAATAGCCCATTGAGTTGCCATTTTTAAATCTTTCATCATTTAGTACAAAACCTTTTGTGATGTACTCTTTTAATTTATCATTTGCCCAAATTCTAAATTTTGTACCTGTTGATGAACGAACTCTAAAACCAATAGCTATAATCATATCAAGGCTATAAAAAGCTACATCATTTGTTTGTGTTTTACCCTCAATAGCACCATGTTTAGTGGTTGTTCGGTAATTCCGAACAACCACTTTTTCATCTAATTCACCCTCTTCAAATATAGCTTTAATATGTTCACTTATAGTTGATTTTGCTTTACCAAATACTTCACAAATTTGAGCTTGAGATAGCCATATTGAGCCATCTTCAAACATAACATCTACTTTGATGTTTCCATTTTCGTTTTGGTAGATTAGGATTTCACTCATATATAGCCTTTTTTATTTTCTTAAAGTTGATACATTATTTAATGATAAAAATTTAGAATCATTACCACTTTTAGTTGCAGCATTGTCACATATCAATTCCGTAATAGATAGAAGGTGGGTATCTGTATTCATAGGGAAATGAATGGCAAGAGCATTTTTCAACGCTAAATT
>JAQVLW010000083.1 GCA_028703945.1 Aliarcobacter sp.
CATGTTCTTTAAGCCATTTTTCGATTTCTGAGAGAGTATTCATCCTCTACCTTTATTATTTTTATTTTAAATTATGCTATATTTTATCATTTTATATCTTAAAATATTAATATTAAGGAACATATAAGACGTACAAAAAAGCTTTTTATTCCTATATTATTTATTAATTGGCTTTTTATTTTCAATTAATAATAAAGGATTAAAAAATGGCATATAAATGTAAAGATATTTTTAAAATAAGTGAAAAAGAAAGTAAAATTCATTTTGTCGCTAATACTCAAATCTTCAAAAGGAGTTTTACCAAATGATGAACTTAATGAACTTGAAAAAGTAAAAGAAATAGGTGTTGACTATACTCAAGGGTATTATTTTGCGAAACCTAGTGCAGAAATAATTAGAATCATTTAAAAATAATATTTTTTATTAGTTCTTTTTATCAATAATTAATTTCTTAAACTGTAGTATTCGACAATTTTAAATATTTACTATTTTAATATAGTAAATATTAATTTTATAATGTATTTAATACTTCACTAAAAAAATCAGGAATTTCTAATTTGATAAAAAGTTTTGACAAAAAAAATTTTATATATTTATGGTTTATGTTTTTTATTATTGTTTCAATCGTAATTTTTGAAGGAGTTGTTGAATACAAAAAGTCTATTGAAAACGCTTCTATAAAAACAAATAATCTTACAACCTTAATTTCTAAAAAACTAGAAAGTGATTTTGAATATACAAATAATTTACTAATTTTTGCTCACAACATAATATTAAATACTATAAAAGAAAACAAATATTTTTTAGAAGCTGATGATTTACAAAAAAAGGAGATTATTTCAAAAAAATTTACTTCTTTAATAAATAATTCTAAAAATATAACTATTTTAAATTATGCCGATTCAAATGGAAATATTATATATTCATCAAATTCTTTAAATGGTGAAATTAATATATCAGAGAGAGAACACTTTCAAAAATTAAAAAATAATGAAAACTTAACTACTACTTTTTCTGATGTTATTACCTCAAAAATAACAGGAAAAAGTTCTTTAGTTTTAACTCGTGCAATGAGAGATGAAAATAAAGATTTATTGGGAGTAATTACTGCTGTAATAAACATAAACTCAATAAATGAAATTCTATCTTCTATAGATTTAGGAAAAAATGGTGTTTCGCTGTTAAGAAGATCTGACAACACAAAATTAATTTCAAGATATCCATCTTCAGAAACAGTAGAATTAAATCAATCTTTACCAGAAAATAATCCTATTATTATTCGAATAAGAACTGGCGAAAAAACAGGAACTCTTGAATATATTGCTTCAACTGATGGTAAAAAAAGAGTTGGAAGTTTTTTAGTTATGGAAGAGTTTCCATTTTATGTACAAACAGCAATATCAGAAGATGTTTATTTAGCTTCATGGAAAGAAGATTTAAAAGTTGTTGCTGTTTTATTTGTATTATTCATTTTTATAACTTTTTTAATATTTTTTATTTTAAATAAAAGTTTCAAAAAAGAACAACTAGCAATTAAAGAACTGATAAGAAATCAGAACTTATTTTCATCTGGTCCTGTAATAACAATAGAATGGATATCTCAAAATAATTGGCCTATAAAAAATATCTCAAATAACTGCGAAAATATTCTTGGTTATACAAAAGATGAAATGTTATATAAAGATTTTAATTATTCAAATTTAATACATCCAGATGATAAATATAGAATTTTACAAGAGGTTCAATATTTTATTAAAAATAATATAGATATGTTTGAACAATCTTATAGAATACAATTAAAAGATGGAACTTATAAGTATTTTTATGACTATACAAAAATAATAAAAAATGACAATAATGAAATTATAAATTTTATTGGTTATATATTTGACCAAACAAATTTAAAAGAAAAAGAAGAATCTTTATTGGTTGAAAAAAATAGATTAAGTAATATTATTTTAGGTACTAATGCTGGTACTTGGGAATGGAATATTCAAACAAATGAAGTGATATTTAATGATAAATGGGCAGAAATGTTAGGATTTACCATACAAGAACTTTCTCCTATCTGTATAAATACATGGTTAAATTTAGCACATCCTGATGATTTACAAAAAAGTAATGAATTATTAAAAAAACATTTTAACAAAGAACTTGATTATTATGATTGTGAAATAAGAGTAAAACATAAAAACGGTTCTTGGATTTGGATAAAAGATAGAGGAAAAGTTGTATCTTGGGATGATTATAATAAACCCATTTTAATGATGGGAACACATACTGATATTACAAAAGAAAAAGAATTAATTCAAGAAATAGAAATAACTAAAAATAGATTTGAAAATATGTTTAAAAACCACGCTTCTATTATGTTATTGATTAACCCAAATAATGGTGAAATAATAGATGCAAATCAAAGTGCAGTTAATTTTTATGGTTATACTTTAGATGAACTAAAACAAATAAATATTTCTAAAATTAATCAAACTAATATGCATTTATTAAAAAAGAAATATGAACAAGTAAAAAATTCAATAAAAAAATCATTTATTTTTTCTCATAAATTAAAAAATGGTCAAATCAAAATAGTAGAAGTTAATTCTTCGCCTATTGAAACAAGTCATGGAATAATTTTATTTTCAATTATAAAAGATATAACAAAAGAACAAGCCTTAGAAAATGAGATTTTAAAAGAAAAAATTAAATTCCAAACTTTTATCAACTTATCTTCTGATGCAATTCTTATATTAGATGAAGAAGGTAAACTTTTAGAATATAGCTTACAAACTCAAAAATATTTAAATTATAGTGATGAAGAAATGGGAAATTTAAATATTTTAGATATTGATAAAGGTTTTAAAAATATTCAAGAATATAAGGAACTTATTTCAAATCTAAATGGAAATCAAACTATATTTTTTGAAAGAATTCATACAAGGAAAGATAATTCCTATTACAATGCAGCTTTAACAGCGAGAAAAATAAGCCTTGATGGACAAGAATATATTTATTCTTCAGCAAGAGATATAACAGATGAAAAAATAATTCAAAAAAAACTACAAGAATTTTATGAAAATTTGGAAAAACTAATAGAAACCCAAGATAATATTGTAATACTCACAAATGGAAAAGAAATAAAATTTGCAAATCACAAATTTTTTGATTTTTTAGGATTTGAAAATCTGGAAAAATTCGAAGAACAACATCAATGTATATGTGATTTTTTTATAGAAGATGATAGATTTTTTCATCTAAAAAAAATTGCTATAAATGATAACTGGATAACAAAAATTATGGAATTTGAAGAATCAAAAAGAATTGTTTCAATAATAGGAAAAGATTCAAAACAATTTATTTTTTCAGTAAATGTAAATAAATTTGATGAAGATAATATGATTATAAGTTTTACAGATATTTCACAAACAATTTTTGAAAATATATATCTTGAGGAAAAAATTTTACATGATAAATTAACAAATGCTTATAATAGAGAATATTTTGATAAGAATTATAGAAAATTTATTTATGAATGTATTGAAAATAACTCAAAATTAGCACTTGCTATTTTAGATATAGATTATTTCAAAAAAGTAAATGATACCTTTGGACATGATATTGGAGATGAAGTATTAATTAAATTTGTGGAAACTATACAAAATAACCTAAGAAAAAATGATATTTTGATTCGTTGGGGTGGAGAAGAATTTCTTTTGATTTTACAATTAGAATCTCAAAAAGATTTAGAAAAAAAGTTAGAACATTTAAGAAAAGTTATTGAAATTGAATTTTTCCCTAAAATCAATAACATAACTTGTTCTATTGGTGGAACAATATATCAAGAAAATGAGAATATAATAAAAACTATAAAAAGAGCAGATGAAGCACTTTATAAAGCAAAAGCAGCAGGTAGAAATAAAGTTCTGATAAATTAACAACTAAAGTATACAAAACCACTTCTAAATTTTATAAACTATTATTATGAAAATATTTATACTTTATCCAAACCAATTATTTAAAAATTTATCAAATTTTGCAAACGAAAAAGTGCTTTTGATAATTTTTCTTGGGATGAGATAGTTACAGATGAGTTTCCAAATCCTGTCAAGAAATTGCTTATTTTGATGAACCAAACTACTCTTGTGATGAACAAAAATTTCAAAAACTATGGAAAAGTTTTTTTAGTGGAGTTACTTTAAAAAAAAGAATTAACACAAATCTTCAACGGCAAATGGTACCGTTGATTTATAGGACTTATATGAGTGAATTTCTTTAAAAATTGAACTTCTCTTTTTTTCTAAAAATTATGATGAACATTTAATCCTACATATTTTCCATCACTTGCTGAATCTTTAATAACAGGTAGTAAAAAATACTTATCTGTGATAAAAGCTCCAAGGGCAGAACCTGCAATATGAGATAATGCATCAATTAATTGTCCCTTAGCATTACCATTTATAGCATATTCTATACTTTGCTCTGCAATAATAGCGATAGAGCTCACTTCAAACCCTAACATTCCTCGTTCAGATTTATATTCTGGATAATAGCTATCAACAACTGCAGTTATTCCACCAGCCATTACAGCTCCACCAACAAAGTGACTTGCTTCACTTGTCACCCCATCGTTTGCATGTAAAGCTAAAATACTACAAGCACTTAATATCCATATTTTTATAGTCATTCTAAATCCTTTTAAATCAGTGTAAAATTCAAAAAAATCAATGTACCTTTTTTTAATTACACTAAGATTTTTATATTATATATATTTAACATTATAATCTTTTTTTAGATAGGTATTGCTTAGTAAATTAACTAAATAAAACTTCTTTAAAAGAAAAAAATTAAAGTTGAACTTACAAAAAATAGATACAAAAATTCTTTTTATTTATCTATGATAATAAAAAACAAAAAGGCATCATTATGAAAATTGTATTTAAATATACTCTAATTTTATCAACCATATTAGTTTTTGTAGCTTGTTCCTCAAAAAATCAACCATTACAAACTGTAGAAAAAGTTGATTTAAATAAATATCTTGGAACTTGGTATGAAATAGCAAGATATGAACACTTTTTTGAAAAAGATTGCAAAAATGTAACTGCAAACTATTCGATGATGGACGAAGATACAATCAAAGTGATAAACAGATGTACAAAAATCCAAACAAACGAAAAAAAAGAAGCACTAGGACGAGCTTATGCCACAGATGTTACAAATAGCAAATTAAAAGTGAGTTTTTTTAGACCATTTTATGGGGATTATTGGGTTTTAATCTTAGATAAAAATTATGATTATGTGGTTGTTGGAACTCCAAATAGAGAGTATTTATGGATTTTAGCTAGAACTTCTACATTAAATGAAAAAATCAAAAATGAAATTTTACAAAAACTTCCAACTTTAGGTTTTGATACTTCAAAATTAACCTGGACTATTCAGGAGTAAATCATGTATTTTGAGAAAAATGAGAGTTTAAAACTAGATTTTACAAAAAAATCAAAAAAAGAGAAACAGCCTTTAAGTGCTTTTCAAGAAGAGGACTTAAATCGTTTGATTGAAATGGCATGGCAAGATAGAACAACTTTTGACACTATTTTTGAGCTTTATGGTTTAACTGAAAATCAAGTGAAAAAGAAAATGCGAACTTTGATGAAAAAAAGCAGTTTTAAAATGTGGAGAAAAAGAGTCCAAGGAAAAGCCACAAAACATAAAAAGAAAGTTTTACATAAAGTAGTTAGATTTCAAGGTCCTTGGTAATTAAAAGACAAAAAAACTATACAAGACAATATTTAAAAAGCATATACTAAACAAAAAAGGATTTCAAATGCTAAAAGAACTTATTTTTACAGGACTTGGTGGAGCTTTAGTTTTAAAAGAAAAAATAGAAGATGAACTAAAAAAACTTGAGGAAAAAGGAAAACTTGATACAAAAGATGTAAAAAGTTTTTTAG
>JAQVLW010000033.1:0-5852 GCA_028703945.1 Aliarcobacter sp.
TCTTGTTCATTTTTTAATAATAAATCAAAAAATATTATCAAAATGGCGCAAAGTGTTTTGATGGATTATGATGGTCAAATTCCCCATGATCAAAAACAGCTTATGAAACTTGCAGGCGTTGGAAATAAAACTGCAAATGTTTTTATGATTGAGTTTGAGGGTGCAAATTTAATGGCTGTTGATACTCATGTTTTTAGAGTTTCTCATAGATTGGGACTCAGTGATGGAAAAACTGTTGATATAACTGAAGCTGATTTGGTAAAAAAACTAAAAGGGCATGATTTACATATCTTTCATCAAGCAATGGTTTTATTTGGAAGATATATTTGTAAAGCTGTGAAACCTGAGTGTGATGAGTGTTTGTTTCCACAGGTTTGCAAAACTAAAAGCTCTTTTAAACCTGCGTAAATTTTAGAAAAGAAGAGCTATTTTACTCTACACTCTTCTTTTAAATCCATAAAATTCTTAAATATGAAGTTGCTTTCTATTTTATCTATTTCAATATCTGATGTTGTACATAAAAATTCTTGATTTTCTTTTTTTATGATATATGTGAATTTGTAAATAAATTTATCTTTAGAAGTTACAACTTTGTTATTTAAAAGTTCTGCACTTAAGCTTTCAATGATAATATTTTTCTCTTTTTCATATTTTTCTTTGAATAAATTTGGGAAAAATTCTTCTTGTTTTTTTTCATATAATCCATAGGCAATACTAGAAATTATGATAATTAATAAAAGGATTATAAATTCTCTTTTCTCGAATTGATTATTTACTCTGTAAAGTATCAAAGTAATGATAATAATCAAGACAGCAATTGCAATTATTATTTGCATTTTATTCCTTTTTGTTTGTTTTTATTATATCCTAGCTTAACAAAAAGCTTTTATTAAAAAGCCTGAAAAGTAGGGGAATAATGGAATTGTCTAGTGAAAAATATGATATTGTGATTATTGGTGGTGGCTGTGTTGGAAGTGGTATTGCTTTGGATGCAACACTTAGAGGTTATAATGTAATTTTACTTGAAAAAAATGATTTTGGAAGTGGGGCTAGTTCTAAAAGTTCAAAATTAGTTCATGGTGGAGTTAGGTATCTTGAAAAAGCTATAAAACAAATGGATAAAGCCCAATATGATTTGGTTAAAGAGGGAATAAAAGAGAGAGCAATTTTTTTAAAAAATGCTCCAAGTCTAACTGAAAAACTAAAAATCAATATCCCAATATTTTCATATTTAAATTTTATTTATACTTATCTTGGACTTTTGATTTATAAACTAATGGCAAAAAATAGAAGTTTAGGGAAAAATAGTTTTGTTAATAAAGTTGTGAGTATTTTGTTTTCTCCAAATATAAAACAAGAAAATTTAAAAGGTTTTTTATCTTTTTATGATGGTGGTTTTTTAGACTCAAGAATGATTATTTCACTTCTTCAAACAGCCGTTTTTAATGGATCAATTGTTAAAAACTATTGTGAAGTAAATGAATTTTTATATGATGAAAATAATAATATTATAGGTGTTAAATATTTTGATAAAACACAAAATGAAATATATGAAATAAAAACAAAGGTTGTTGTAAATGCAACTGGTGCAAATGTTGATAATTTAAGGTTAAAAGATGATAAAAATTCAAATGAAATCTTGGCATTAAGTAGTGGAATTCATATAGTGGTTTCAAAGGAATTTTTATCTTCAAATGAGGGAATTTTACTTCCAAATACAAGTGATGGAAGAGTTATTTTTATTTTGCCTTATATGAACTACTGTTTAATAGGAACAAGTGATAATAAAACTATCTACGAAGAAAATCCAAAAGTACAAGAGCAAGAGATAGAATATTTGTTAAAAGAGGTAAATAACTACTTTGAAAAACATTTAACAAAAGAGGATATTTTATCTTCATGGAGCGGAATTCGACCACTTGTAAAAAGTGATAAAAGCTCGACTGAACAAATGGTGAGAGAACATATAATCCTAAAATCAAAAAATAATTTAGTTTCAATAGCTGGTGGGAAATGGACAACTTATAGAAAAATGGCTGAGGATTTAGTGGATTTTTTAATAAAAAATAGATTTTTAGAAAAGCAAAAAAAGTGTGAAACAAAAAAATATAAACTTTTGGGAAATGACGGTGATATAAAAGAACTTGAAAAACTTATGAGTTTCTATCCAATTTCAAAAAAAACAAAAAATTCTTTAAAAACTATATATGGAAGTTCTTGTACAAAAGTTTTAAATCTAGCAAATGAAACAGATAATTTTGAGTTGATAAATCCTAATTTACCATATTTAAAAGCTGAAATTGAATATTGTATAAAAGAAGAGTTTCTAGAAAAGCCAATAGATTTTTTAGCTAGAAGAATAGGGCTTTGTTTTTTAGATAAAAAATTAGCGTTAAGTTGTGTAGATGTTGTCTGCGAGGAAATGGGAAAAATTCTTTTTTGGGACGAAAAAAGAGTAGAAAAAGAAAAATTCGAGTGTAAAGAGTATGTAAATAATTATTTCTAGTGATTAATTAACAAATAATTAACAACACTTAGTAATACTTTCATAAATTTATTAATTTAAGGCAAATTTATGAAGAAATTTATCTCTTTATCACTTGTAACAACTGCTATTTTGTTAAATGCAAGTGAAGTTGAAACTTTAGATTCGATTAGTGTTGTTGAAACAGCAAACTCAAAAATAGTAAAAGATGTAAGTGATGAACAAATTAAAAGTGCTGATTTAGCTGAAGCCTTAAGTAAAAATGTTCCATCAATTTCAATTGTAAGAAGAAGTGGAATTGCAAATGATATTATTTTAAGAGGACAAAAAAAAGATAATATTAATATTCTTCTTGATGATGCTAAAATCTACGGAGCTTGTCCAAATAGAATGGATCCTGCAACTTCTCATGTATTAACAAATAATATTCAAAGTGTAAAAGTAATTGAAGGTCCTTATGATGTTGAAAATTTTGGAACATTAAGTGGATTAGTTCAAGTAAAAACAAAAGAACCAACAAAAGATGTTCATGGTGAAATTAATCTAAATGCTGGTAGTTTTGGATATAAAAAAGCAAGTGCAACAGTAAGTGGTGGAACGGATAGAGTTAAATTATTAGTTTCAACTTCAACTGAACAAAGTGATCAATATAAAGATGGGAATGGAGATAACTTTTCAGAGCAACAAAAAGCAAAAGGAATAGCTACTACAAATCAATATATTGACAAAGATAAAAAAGCTTATGAGAAAAAAACACTTTTAACAAAAGGTCAATTTAATATTAATGATGACCAAGAGATAAAACTATCTTACACAGGAAATAGAAGTGATGAAGTTTTATATCCAACAGGAACTATGGATGCTGATTATGATGATTCAAATATCTATACAGTTGGATACACAGCTAGAAATTTAGGTGATTTATCAAAAGAGTTAAATTTAGATTATTATTATTCAGATGTTGATCATCCTATGAGTACAAAACTTAGAAATAATGGTTCTGCAAATTATATGACAGCTAAATATAAAACTTCTATTTGGGGAAGTAAAATAAAAAATAGCATGGAAGTTGCAGATAGTTTAGTAACAGTTGGTTTAGATACAAGTGTTAGAAATTGGCAAGGAGAAATGTATAGAACGAATGTATCAACAGGTGTTGTTGATATGAGATCTATCCCTTTATCATCAACTGATACAACAAATAAAGCTATTTTCTCAAAAGTTGAGAAATCATTTGGTAAATTAGATTTAGAAATAGGTACTAGATATGATTATACAGATGTAGATTCATCAAATGAGGCAAAAGAGGACAAAAAATATGTTGGTTTAAATGCAAATATTTTTGGTATTTATAATGTAGATGAGAAAATGAAATATTTTGCAGGAGTTGGAAAATCTTCAAGGGTTCCAGATGCAAGAGAATTATATTCAAGTACTGGTAATTCTAATTTAGACCAAACTAAAAATTATGAAGCTGATTTAGGGTTTGATAAAACAATTGGAAACTTTAACATTAGACCAAAACTATTTTATTCAGTATTAAAAGATTATATTTATAATATGGGAACAAGTTTTGAAAATATTGATGCAAAAATTTATGGTTTAGATATAAGTGGATTATATGCAATGACAGATAATTTATCTTTAGATTATGGAGTAGCGTATCAAAGAGGTAAAAAAGACGATAATGCAACAGACAAAGATTTAGCAGAAATTCCACCATTAAAAGGAAATCTAGCACTAAATTATGAGATTGATAAATCAAAATATACAGCTGAAGTTATAGCTGTTGATAGATGGGATAGTTATGATAGTTCAGCAAAAGAGCAAGAGTTATCTGGTTATGCACTATTTAATTTAAAATATTCAAATCAATTACATAAAAACTTTGGTGTAACTCTTGGGATGGACAATTTATTTGATAAAGTATATAACTCAACAAATACTTACCAAGATATAACTTATGCTTCAGTTGGCTCAGAAAGAGTACTATTTAATGACCCAGGAAGATATGGATATGTAAATTTAAAATATAGCTTTTAATAGCTATATTTTAATCAAATTCCATTCGAACTTGTGTTTGTCCAGTTGTTCCAAATTCATAGTCAATTTGTGTGGCAATTGCTTTAAAATCAATACCTTGAACTACTTTTAAACCTTTTAGAATCTCTTTTTTGCCACTTATTAACTCTTTTGATTTTATTCCATGAGAAATTGATAAACTAGCTTCCACAAAAGCTGATAATTTATCACATTGTTTTAAAGCTAATCCATCTATTGCATTGTATTTGTTTGAATTATATTTTGAAATATCTTCCACTATTTGAATTTTGTCTTCATAGATTTTATCTTGAAACTCTTCTTTTATTCCATCATAAAGTCCTAAAAGATAAGAAAATTCATCATGTAGAATTTCTGGAATATTTGGTAAAATGTCATCTTGGATTTTCTCAATTTCATATTCAGCAATAATATCTGATAACTCATCAACGCAATATTTTACAGGTGTTATAATATCGCGTGTTAGTGCTTCTGGCAAATCATGAAATAGTGCTGTAAAAAAGTTATTTTGTAATCTTTTATCACAAGCATTTACTTCAACAGAAAAGAAATATCCAAAAATTGCAACCGTTAGCATATGCCCTAAAACTGATGTTTCAGGAACTCTTGGAGTTTGAGCCCATCTTTTTTGAAATCTTAATCTTCCACTTAAATCAATAATTTTCCCAAGTTTTTTATTTAGTGCAATTTTTCGAACTCCAATTAGTTCATAATAATCTTCTATTTCTTCATCAACGCTTTTTTTAACATCTTCAATATCATTTAAAAATTGACTCGTTTGGTAAACAATAGAAAACTCCCATTTTGTTGCTAAATAGGAAGCGGCTTTTAGAACAAATCTCTCTTTTTTATACATTTCAGGATTGCTTAAATACTCTTCAAATTTTTGTAAAAAGCTACCATTATCTATATCTTTTATAGATGGAGTAAGTTTTGAAATAACCCAAGCGTTAATCTCTTTTGATTTCTTTTGTAAAGCTTTTCTAAAAACATCAGGTCGAATATCTGTTACAACAACTCGTCTTAAAAACTCAAAAATTCCAGCTTCAATTAAATGAGTATAATTTATATCCGTTTCTAACTTTGCTATAAAATATGCAATTATAAATTTATGTGCTTGTTTATCAAGTTCAACAAGTTCAACCATTCGTGGATAATCATTCCATCTTTGGATTGAAGCTGAAGTAAAAATATAATCTATAATTGTTGGATTTATCAATTTTTGCCCTTATTTATCTTTTTTTGAATCATCAAAAAACATCATTTTTTTACCAAGTAACATTAGTCCAACAACAATAAACATCAT
>JAQVLW010000033.1:5952-22631 GCA_028703945.1 Aliarcobacter sp.
TCAAAATCAACAGTTTCTTCTAAAGTTTTAACACTTTTTAAAACTCTATTCCATCTAATTTCTTTATGTTCATCCCATGAAAAATAGATAAACCAAGGCGTTCCAACTATATATTTATAATTTACTGTTCCCCAAAATCTTGAATCATTTGAATGGTCTCTATTATCTCCCATCATAAATGTTTCATCTTCTGGAACAATTATTGGTGACATATTAAATAATTCAGCGGGGTTCAACCCATTGTCTACAACATTCTCATCATTGTGAATTCCAGGATGTTCTTTTCTATATGGATTTACAACCCAAAGCTTATCTCCAATTTCGACAATATTTTCTTTTGGATAATTTGCTTTTACGAATTCATTTCCTTCTTTTGGATGAAGTAAAAGATGTTTATCTTGAATTGCTACTAAATCCCCCGCCGTTGCCACTGCTCTCTTTACATAGTGTATAGTTTCATTTTTTGGATATCTAAAAACTACAATATCACCTCTTTTTGGTCTTTGACCTTCAATTAAGTGACCATTACCATTAAAATCAGGTAAAACTTTTATTTCAAGCCATGGAATTCTAGGAGTTGGAATACCATAAGCAAATTTTTTAACAAAAAGCATATCTCCAATTAAAAGAGTATTTTTCATACTTCCACTTGGAATTACGAATGCTTGTGCAACGAAAAATATTATTCCAAGAACGATTATAATTGTACCAGTCCATGAAGAAGACCATTTGTATATTTTGCTAAACATTTATTTTGTTTCTCTTTTTTCTCTTAATTTTGCAGCTTTAATTGTATTTTTTAAAAGCATTCCAATTGTCATTGGCCCAACACCACCAGGAACAGGAGTTAAGTGTGAACATTTTTCTTTTAAACTTTCAAAATCAGCATCACCAACCAATTTTCCAGTGTCAAGTCTATTGATTCCTACATCAATAACAATGGCACCATCTTTTACCATATCAGCTTTTAGTAAATACGGAACACCAACTGCTATAACAACAATATCAGCAGCTTTTGTATGAGATGCTAAATCTTTTGTTCGGCTATTACAAACAGTTACAGTAGCTTTTGCATTAATCAAAAGTGAAGCCATTGGTTTACCAACAATATCACTACTTCCAATTACAACTACATTTTTCCCACTTAATTCAATTCCATACTCTTGGAACATTCTCATAACACCAAATGGCGTTGCTGGTAAAAATGCATCAAGATTTGAAACCATTCTTCCTACATTGTATGGATGAAATCCATCAACATCTTTTAACGGATCAATTGCTTCAAGAACTACCGTTGTATCTATATGTTTTGGAAGCGGTAATTGAACTAAAATACCATCAAGTTTAGGATTTTCATTCATTCTTGCAATAGTTTCAAGTAACTCTTCTTGAGTTATACTTTCAGGCATTTCATGAACAACTGAGTAAATACCAGCATTTTTGCATGATTTTGCTTTGCTTGCTACATATGTTGCACTTGCAGCATCGTTTCCAACTAAAATAACAGCAAGACCTGGAGTAATTTGTTTTTCCTCTACAAGTTGCGCTACTTCGACTTTTACTTCTTCTTTGATTTTTTCAGATAATGCTTTTCCATCTAATAATATCATTGGATTTTACCTTGTTTTGTATTTATATATAAGACAATGATATTATCCAAAAATCAATTAATAAAAGTTAAATGTAAAATTAATAAAAACTTAAACTTACATTTAGAAAACTTTTTATATAATCCTGCCCTAAATTTAAAAAACAAAGGAACGGTTATGTTAGAGGGTATCATCAGAGATAGTATGACAAAACAAGCTACTAAAACTTTAAGAAGAGATGGATATTTAATTGCAAATATCTATGGTAAAGGTTTAGAAAATATTTCAGCTGCATTCAAAAGAAATGACTTCATCAAATTTTTAAGAAATAAAGAGACTTTAGCATTTGATGTTAATCTTGGTGGAAACATTGTAAAAGTTGTAGTTCAAGAATATCAAAAATGTCCATTAACTTCAGAGTTATTACATGTTGATTTAATGGTTGCTCAAGCAGGTCTTAAAACTGCGTATAAAATTCCAGTTAAAACAACGGGTATTGCAAAAGGTCTTAAAAACAAAGGTCTTTTAATGATTCATACAAAAAGAGTACCTGTAAGATGTACGCTAGAAAATTTACCAAATAGTATTACTTTAGATGTAACAAACTTAGATACAGGTGATAATATCTTAATTAGAGATTTAACTTTATCTGATTCTTTAGAGTGTTTCTTAGACCCTAGAGTTCCTGTTGTTGGTATTATTAAAGCTAAATAGTTTTAATAAATGCATTTAATTGTAGGTCTTGGAAATATTGGTGAAAAATACCAATTAACAAGACATAATGTAGGATTTATGGTTATTGATGAAATAACCAAAAGTCTTACAACTTCAAATATTCAAAAATCAAATTTTCATTCAACTTTAGAAAAATCAAGCTATGATTTATTTTCAAAACCAACAACTTATATGAATAATTCAGGAATGGCAGTTCAAGCTATTAAAGAATACTATAAATTGGAAATAGAAGATATAATTGTAGTCCATGATGATATTGATTTACCATTTGGCACAGTAAAGTTCAAAATTGGTGGTGGACATGGTGGACATAATGGTTTAAGATCAATTGATGCGCACATTGGAAAAGATTATACTCGTGTAAGAATTGGTGTAGGAAAACCGCAAGATAAAGCAGATGTCGCAAATTATGTTCTTAATAATTTTTCAAAAGAAGAATTAAACAAACTACCCGATATAATAGCGCATACGATGAATGCTATAAAAGCACTAAAAAGTGAAGATATAGAACAAGTAAAATCTAAATTTACATTGAAGTAATATGAACATAATAACTAGATATATTTTAAAAAAATACTTAATTAATTTTATTATTGTTCTTATTTCCTTAGAATTCTTTTTTGTAGGAATTGATATTTTACAAAATTTTAAATCTATTCCTAGTTCAGCTAATTTACAAATTTTATATGTGTTATATATGGGATTTTTTACATTAACACTAACTTTACCCTTATCAATTGTTTTTGCTTGGATTGTAACTTTAGTTGTATTTATTAGGAATAATGAATTTGTTGCTTTTAATGCGCTAGGCGCTACTAATAAAAGAATTTTTTTACCAGTTGTAAATATTTCTATTTTATTATTAATAATGCTTATATCTCTTCAAATGACGCCTTTAGCATACTCATCAGATCAAAAAAGTAGGATATTAAGTAATCAATATTTTACAAATACAAAAAAAGATATCTTTTTAAAATATAATGATTATTATGTATATTTTAAAAAGTTATTGCCTTTAGAAAAAAGGGCAGAGGGTATACATATTTTCAAAGTTTCAGGAAAAGATGTAATAGAAACAATTATTGGAGAAAAAGCATATTTTCAAAATAATAAATGGTATATTTTAGATGTAAAAATAATTAATAAACCAAAAGATTTAAATTTAGATACTGCAAAATTAGATATTAGATATGAGAAATTTTTACATACTTTAGATGGATTTAAACCAAAAATTCTTGATAATGTTTATGATAATAAGTCTGATTTTTCTATATTAGATGCTGTTTCAGCAGTGGTTTTACTAAAAGAACAAGGAATAAATACAGATAAAATAAGAAGTATTTTATATAATCAAATAGTAATTCCTTTTTTTGTTATTCCTCTTATTTTATTAATTTTTGCCTATGCTTCTTTAAATAGTAGATTTTTTAATATTGGAACATTTACTTCTATTTCTATTTTTGGAACATTAGTAATCTGGGGTATTTTTTTTATGTTATTTAAATTAACAAATGGTGGAATTATTATTCCTGAAGTATCAATTTTATTACCAATGTTATTTTGGATAATTATTTCTATCTATTTTTATAATAAAAAAATAAATTCTTAACACCAAGGCTGAAAATGAGATCTCATATAAAATCATATGGAGTAGTTCCTTATCTTGTAAAAGATGACAATATTAAAATATTATTATGCAAATCTGTTGCAAGTAAAGATAAATGGGGTTGTCTTAAAGGAACAAAAAATAGTAAGGAATCTGCTTATGAATGTGCAAAAAGAGAGTTCTTAGAAGAGAGCTCAATTGACGTTGATGTAGCTTTATTTGAGAACTATTTTGAACAGATTAATATAGATAAAGATGTTGGAGTTTGGTTGGTAAATGCAAACAATATTGAAAACTTAGAACAATATTTTTTGGAAGATACTTTGAAAAATAGTTATTTATCTTGGGAAAATTCGAAAGTTAAATTTTTCCCATTAAATAATTTACCAAGAATAAAAAATAAGCAAATAACCTTAATAAAAGAGATTAAGGATTTTTTGAAAAATAAGAATCTACACCATTAGAAATTCCATTTGCTAGCAGTTGCTGATATGCTTTATCATATAATCTTTTACTTTCTGTTGGATGAGAGACATATCCTAGCTCTACAAGTATAGAAGGCATTTGAGCACCTACAAGAACCCAAAATGGTCCTTCTCTTACTCCTGAATCTTTTATATCTTTGTATTTACTTCTTGCTGATTGTAAAATTCCAGATTGTATGTCAATTGCAAATTTATGTGATGCAGTTATTCTTGGACGATTTAAAGACTCTAAAAATACATCTTTTGATGAATTACTCATTTCCCTAATATCTGTTTTATTTTCTAATGCAGCAACTCTTTTTGCTCTTTCATTTCTTGCTGGACTTAAGAAAAATGTTTCAATTCCATCAACTTCATTTGCTTTTTCTTTAGGAACAGCGTTTGTATGAATTGAAATAAATAAATCTGCATTTTTTTCATTTGCTAAAACAGTTCTATCCATAACCTTTATAAAGGTATCATTATTCCTTGTTAAAAATACGGTATATCCTCTTTGCTTTAGGATTGCTCCTACATATTTTGTTACATTTAAATTGATAACTTTTTCATATCTATTATTTGGTCCAACTGCACCAACATCATCGGCACCATGTCCTGCATCAAGTACAATTACTTTATTTCTTGGTTTAGATTCTGATTTTATAGAAGAAGTAATAGAACTAGGAAGATTTAATGGTGTTTCTATAGTCTTTGGAGACTCTTTTTTTGTTGCTACATTTAATTGCTGATTATTTACAGTAATAATTAATTCTCTAGGAGCTAAAGAGTATGTAATTTTTGTATTTTCTTTATTCGAAATTTTAATATTTACACTAGCTTTCTCGTCGTTCACAGAGATATTATCAATGTTATTTATTTCTAATTTTGTAGGTATTGTATATTTATATTTACCAACTATATCAAAAGAGTATACATAATTACTAGCAATTTTTTGCGATATTTGTTTTATATCATTCTTTACATAGTTTTTATTAAATTTTACTACTATTTTATTTTCATTTGTAGATATAGAACGGATAGGACTTACTGTATCAATGTTTAGTGATTCTGTTTTTAGAATATTATTTTCAGGTTCATTTTTTATAACAACTTTTTCTTTAACTTGATTTTTTTCAATGTTATTTTCTGGAAGTTTATTAGTAGTTTTTGAATTTATAGAAATTTGTCTTCCTAATAAAATTTCAAGTTTTTTTTCATCAGGTCTTATATCTTTATTTAATTTTTTACCAATAGATATGATATTTTTTAGCTCATCAATTTTTAATTGTTCATCATTTTGCATTACAGCTTTTAAGTAATTCATTTTAGACGAATGATATTGTTCATTTAATTTACTACTTGATTCAGCAGCAAGCAGTAAGTTAAACGTTAGAATAATTAGAATAAAAATTTTTTTAAAGATTTTTATTCTCCTTTCGTTAATTTTTCCATTAGTTCTTTTACAGAGATAATTTTTTCAATTCTGTATCCATTTGAACCTGAAAAGAATAAACCTGTTTCTACATCACCATTATATGCAGCCCCCAACCTATCAGCAATACAATAACCAACAATTTTAGCTTCGTGACCTCTATTACATGGAGCTACGCAATTTGAAATACATTGAACTTTTGGAGCAGTTTTATTTTCAATAGAAAATTGTAAATTAGTCATTACTCCACGTGCTGGAAGACCAACAGGTGATTTCATAAGTTGTATGTCCTCAGCTTTAGCATTTAATAGTACATTTTTAAAGTTTGCATCAGCATCACACTCAAAAGTTCCTATGAATCTAGTTGCCATTTGAACACCAGAACAACCCATTGCTAAAAACTTATCAATATCTTTTTTATCCCAAATTCCACCAGCCGCAATAATTGGAATATCTCCCCATTCTTTAGCTTCTTCAATAATTGGGCCAATAATATTTTCTAATTGAAACTCTTCTTGAATACATTGTTCATATGTAAACCCTTGATGCCCACCACTTAATGGACCTTCAACGATTATAGCATCAGGAAGTTTATTATATCTTTTCCATTTTTTACAAATTAATTTTAATGCTCTTGCACTTGAAACAATTGGTATTAATGCAACATCTGGAAAATCTTTTGTAAATTCAGGCATATTTGTAGGTAATCCTGCACCTGTAATTATCATATTTGCACCTGCTTCACAAGCATCACGTACAACTCTTCCATAATCATTAATTGCATATAAAACATTACATGCAATTGGAGCATCACCACAAATTTTTCTTGCATTTGCAAAAATTTCAAAAAGTGAATCTCTACTATAAAAATTTGCAACATCTTTTGGTTTATCTTTTTTAGTGATTATATGTATATTTTCACTTTTATTTTTATAATAACCAGTACCTACTGCTGAAATTACACCTAGACCACCTTCTAAACTTACATTCCCTGCTAATTGATCCCAGCTAATTCCTACACCCATTCCACCTTGAATAATTGGATGTTTTATCTCATATTTTCCTATTTTCACAATTAGCCTTTCTATTTTATTATTATCTTAGCAAAATTCTTTTTACCTTTTTGTAAAATGTATTCGCCAGTTTGTAAATTTAATTTATCATCATCAATTTTTTCTTGATTTATTGATACTGCATTTGCCTTAATATCACGTCTAGCTTGTGAGGTTGAATCAACAAGTTTACTATCAACTAAAGCTTGACAAATCCAAACGGGTGCTTTAAATATAAATTCAGGCATATCTGTTGGAATATCTTTATTTGTAAAAACTTTTTCAAATTCTGCTTTTGCAACTTCTCCTGCACCATTTCCATGGAATCTTTCAACTATTTCCATAGCAAGAGATTCTTTTACTTTTTTAGGATGTAGAGTTTCATTTTTTACATCTTTTTTAATTTCATCAATCTCTTTTAAAGATTTTGATGATAATAACTCAAAATATCTCCACATAAGTTCATCTGAAATTGATAAAATTTTTCCAAACATATCAAAAGGTTCATCTGTAACACCAATATAATTACCTAATGATTTTGACATTTTTTGAACACCATCAAGACCTTCTAAAATAGGCATCATTAAAACTGCTTGTTGTTTTTTACAATTATATGCTTTTTGTAAAGTTCTTCCCATTAAAAGATTGAATTTTTGGTCTGTTCCTCCCAGTTCAATGTCTGTATTCATAGCAACTGAATCATAACCTTGAAGTAAAGGATAGATAAATTCACTTAATGCAATAGGTGTATTACTTGCGTATCTTTTTGAAAAATCATCACGTTCAAGCATTCTAGCCACTGTTAAGTTTGAAGCAAGTGTAATAAGTCCACCTGTTCCTAATTCTTTTAACCATTGGCTATTAAACATTACTTGTGTTTTTTTTGGATCTAAAATTTTAAAAACTTGTTCTTTATAAGTTTCCGCATTATTTAAGACTTGTTCACTAGTTAAAATTTTTCTTGTTTCACTTTTTCCTGTAGGATCACCAATAGTTGCTGTAAAATCTCCAATTAAAAATTGAATAATACCCCCGAATTTCTGGAATGTTGCTAATTTTTGAATAAGAACTGTATGTCCTAAATGTAAATCAGGAGCTGTTGGATCAAATCCTGCTTTTACGAAAAAATTTTCACCAGTTTCAAAATATTTTTTTATAAGTTTCTCTATCGCTTCAATATCAATAATTTCAGAAGTTCCTCTTTTTATCTCATCTAATGCTTCTTGAACTCTTTTTTCCATTAATTCTTTACCCTTTAATTATTTGTTATAAGCATCTTTTTTTGAATAAAATTCTATAACTTTTACTTTTCTTTCTACTATTTTTCTAACTTCTTCTATATTTGATTTATTTATTTCAAACTCAATATAACAGTATTGTATATACGAGTGAGTTTGTCGTCCAAACTCTACACCTAATATATAAAACTCATATTCAGCCATATAAGTTAATACTTTTGCTAATTCACCTTTTGTATTTGGAATACTAATTACCATTTTATATTGATAAACTGTATCTATTGTCCATTTACAAAAAAGCATTTGTTGATTTGTTTTTATTTTGTCGTAGGCTTTATCACACATTTTATGATGAATTATAGCTTCATTCCCACTTCTAAAAGCAACAATATCATCACCAAACTTTGGATGACAACAATGGTCAAATGATACAGAACTTATACTGAAATTTGAATTTATTAAAACGTTATCAAACTTATATTCTTTAATTTTACTAGTCAAAATTTTAAATCTAGTCATTAATCCCTTATGACTTATGATTTTTTTCTCAATTATTTGTTTAGTATATTTAAAAAAGTCTAAAATTTGAGGTATTTTATGTGGAGATTCTATTGTATATATTTCTGTAATATCATCAGAATATCTTGAAAATACAGTATTTATAATATTTTTGCCAGATAATTCATCTATTTCTTTTTGTCTATGTGTGCATAAGAATTTAATTTGTTTTTTTGCTCTTGATGTTTTTACCATCTCCATCCAAGAACATCTAACAATTATTTCATCACCTAATTCAATAGATACAATATCTGTGCTTTTTAATTCAGTTAAAAGAGGTTTTTTTATTTTATTTATATAACATGCAATTGCTTTTTTACCAACATTACTATGGACTGCAAATGCGAAATCATAGGCTGTTGAGCCAACTGGCAGCATAAAAACTTCACCTTTTGGCGAATAAACTACAATTTCTTGAGTATATAAATTGTCTTTTGCATCTTGATAAAATTCTTCAACATTTTCATTTGAGAACTCTAAAGATTTTAACCAGTTAAGGTTTGTAGTATTTTTAGCACCAGATTTATATTTCCAATGCGCTGCAATCCCAAATTCTGCGATTTTATTCATTTCAAAAGAACGAATTTGAATCTCATAAATTTTAGAATTATAAAATATTGTAGTGTGTATCGTTTGGTAACCATTTTCTTTAGGAGTTGCTACATAATCTTTAAATCTTGAAATTAATGGTTTAAATTCTAGGTGCACATATCCTAATACTTTATAACAATCAATGTCATCTTCAACTAAAACCCTAATTGCAAATAAATCTAAAACTTCATCTATTGAAATTCCTTTTCTTTGCATTTTTAAATAGATTGAATAATGGTGTTTTATTCTACTATAAATTTTAATTTTATTTAAATCATAACCATTTTTTTCCAAAAGATTTTTTGTTGTAGAAATAAATGTATTAAAAGTAAGTTGCATTGCACTTTGTTGCTCTTTTAAAAAATTATCAATTTTTTTATATTCATTTGGATAGATATAAAAAAATGCCAAATCTTCTAAAGCATTTTTTAAAGTAGAAATTCCTAATCTATTTGCAATAGGAACATAAACTACTAAAGTTTCTTCAGCAATTCTTTTTTGTTTATTTGCAGGTAAAACACCAAGAGTTAACATATTATGTAATCTATCGCAAAGTTTTACAATTAAAACTCTAACATCATCAATTGAAGCAATTAACATTTTTCTAAAGGTAAGGGCTGAAGATATTATTTTAGAATCACTAGCATCACTTGAAGTTATAAATTCATTTTCTCTAATTTCAACAATTTTAGTTAGTCCATCAACCATGTGAGCAATATCACTACCCCATCTTTCTTTTATATAATCTAAAGGATATTTAGTATCTTCCACTACATCATGTAATAAGGCTGTTGCGATAATAGCTTCGTCTTTTGAAAAATGAGCTGTAATTGAGGCTACTAAAATAGGATGAACACAGTAAGGCTCTCCACTTTTTCTATATTGACCTTCATGAGCTTCTATTACAAAATTAATTATTTCACTTAGTTTTTGAGATATTTCAGTTTGAGTATTTAGTTTGTTAATTGCATCTTCAACATTGTTTATATGTTGAATTTCTTTGATAAATGGATCCATATTATATTAGACTTTAAAGATAAGCTTTTGGCTCATCTTTATTTCTTGTCCACGAAACCTTCGATTCTTAGCAAACCACTTGCAATTTCATCAATTGCAATATCAGTATATTTCATTTTTTGAGTATTTTGAGCTAGTAACGGTTTTGCACCTTTGCTTAATTCGTCTGCTCTTTGCCCAACAGCAATTGCTAATATATATCTATCGTTATCAACAAATTTTAAAGCTTTTGATATTCTTTCTTCTAATCTCATCATAAATTATTCCTTTTGGTATTTAATTATTTATCTAACTATTGAACATCTACTATAATCACCTAATATGATTTTTAGTAAGTTACCTTTTTCATTCATGTTTGCAACAACTATAGGAAGTTTATTATCTTTAGCAAGTGCAATAGCTGTGTCGTCCATTACTTTAATATGATCTTCTAATGCTCTGTCATATGATAAAGTTTCTAATTTTTTAGCATCTGGATATTTCATAGGGTCTCTATCATAAACACCATCAACTTTAGTAGCTTTAATTAGCATTGAAGCGCCAATTTCTGTTGCTCTTAAAGTAGCTCCCGTATCAGTTGTGAAATATGGGTTTCCTGTTCCTGCTCCAAAAATTACAACTCTTCCTTTTTCAAGGTGTCTCATTGCTTTTCTAACAATAAACGGTTCAGCAATTTGTTCCATTTTAATAGCTGTTTGTAATCTTGCGCTTAAACCTTTATATTCTAAGGCTTCTTGCATAGCAATACCATTAATTACAGTTCCTAGCATCCCCATATAATCAGCACTTGTTCTTTTAATAACACCATCAGCAGCTGCTGCTACTCCTCTGATTATATTTCCGCCACCAATTACTATGCCAACTTCTATGCCATTTTCTACTAAGCTTTTTATCTCTTCAGCAATATAATCTAATATTTGAGTATCAATACCATAACCTTCAGCACCAGCCAATGCTTCACCAGAAAATTTTACAAGTACTCTTTTGTTCATTATGCATATCCTTCTATAATTTTTGGATTTTATCTAAAAAATCATTAACAAATACTTAGCTTAACGCCCATTCATAAAATGGAATTATATTTATTTTTAATTTTGGATCAGAAATTTTTTCATTGTTAGAAATAGTAATAATATTTATCTCATTTATTTCAAATTCATTGGCATTTTTAATAATTTTTTTTAGGGTATTATTCATTAAAAATCTATTAAAAAATGGAATAGGAATGATGGCAATATTTTTAGATTTAATATAAAAATCAATACTATCTAAATAATAAATATCTTTATATTTATGTACTAATTCTAAAAATATCATATTAGAAAACTCATTTTTAAACTTTTTCACATGTGAAATTGCATTTAAAAACGAGTGATTATAACAATATATTTTTTTTACAGATTTCTCTTGATTATATTTTTCTAAAAAATATATTGATTTTGTATCTTCAAAAATTTTACAAGTTTCATAAAACTTATCTTTAGATATTTTAATTTTTAATTTTAAGTTATTAAATAGTTGAAAAAGAGACTTTTTTTCATCTATATTTTCAATCAAAATTTTAAAAATTTCATATTGAGTTTCATTTTTACATTGTAATTCAATTATTTCTTGCAAACGATTTATCTTTTTATGGTCTTCATAATTAATTAATTCAGGAATATTTCCAAATTTTAAAAAACTATTAAAACTTTGGGTTATATTTTGATGTCGATTATCATGAAGTAAATATTCTTCAAAATCTAAAGCAGAAATTATTATATTTTTATAACCTTTTAAATTAATTGGTGTTTTAGTAGAAATAATAATATTTTCACAAGGTGGAAGTTCAAAACTAAAATCAAAATTTTCTAATACCAAAACAGAAATTTCATTCATTCTTATGAATCTTTCTAAATTTTTACTAACCTCAATAGTATCATTTCTTAAATCAGAAAAATCAATATATAGATAATCTTTGGGCTTAAATGTAGATAAAAAATCATAAATAAGATAACTTTTCCCTGTTTTAAAAGCACCACTTATTAGAGTTTTTGATTCAGTAATTTTGATTTTTCGCTCCATAAAATTAACTTTTGAAAAGTTAATTTCATAACAAGCTTCTAATGTTCTCATTTTTTGTTAGAGATTAAAATAATTGCTTCTTTTATTGCGTTTACATAACTTTTTGTATTTATTTTTTCATTTTTGTATGCAATATTAAAAGCTGTTCCATGGTCAACTGAAGTTCTAATTATTGGAAGATTTAGACTTACATTTATACTTTGGTCAAAATATAAAGCTTTTAATGGCGCTAAACCTTGATCATGATACATAGCAACAAAATATTTATAATTTTTTCGTGAAACTGGAGAAAATGCAGTATCTGGAACTAATGGACCTTTGAAAATATTTTTTTCTAAATGTTTATTTGCTTTTTTTATAGCTTTAAAAATTTCAACCTCTTCATCTCCTAAAACTCCATTATCACTTGCGTGGGGATTAAGTCCAAGAACTGCAATATTATCATTATTAACATTTTTATAAAAATCAATTAAAAAAGTAGTTAGGACTTGTTCATTAATCTTTTTTGCAACTTTTTTAAGTGGAATATGTTCTGTAAAAAGTCCCACGAACATTTTTTTACAACCAAGCATCATAATGGCATTTTTACCAAAATAATCCCTTAAAACTTCCGTATGACCTTTGTATTTTATATCTGCTTTATTCCAAGATTCTTTATTAATTGGAAGTGTGCAAATTGCATTGACTTTTTTCTTATCTGCTAAATTTATAGCATCCATAAATGAATCATAAGAGTATTTTCCTGCTTTTTTAGAAACAGTTCCCTCTTTTATTTCAAAATCACCTTTTGTTTCGAATAGTTCAAAATCTTTTGGAATTTCTATTTTCAATTTATCACTTGCTTTTTTTAGCATAACATCATTTATGCAATAAATTGGTTGGCAAATTTTAGATATTTTGTCATGGCATTTTAGAGCTATTTCAACTCCAATACCATTTAAATCTCCAATACTTATTGCGATTTTTGGTTTAATATTAGTCATTTTTAATTAACTCTTTCATATCAATAATTGCTTGGCTCAAACCTGTAAAAACAGAACGAGCTATAATACTTTGTCCAATATTTAACTCCTCAATTTCAGGAATTTGTGAAATTAATTTTACATTTCGATAGTTCAATCCATGACCAGCAGCCACTTTTAGATTTAGTTTTTTTGCTAGTTTCGATGAAGTTTGAATCTCTTTTATAGATTTATTTAATCTATTTTTTAACTCATTTTTACTTAGTTCTAACTCTTTAATACTATGGTGAGTTTGAGCTAAATTTGAATGAAGCATTGCATAAACATTTGCAAAAGTTCCTGTGTGAAGTTCTATAAACTCAACTTCTAGTTGGCTTGAAAGTTCAATTATCTCTTCATTTGGATCAATAAACAGTGAAACTTCAATTTCATTTTCATGAAGTTTATCTATTACCTTTTGAAGTTTTTCATAATTTCCTTTTACATCAAGTCCACCCTCAGTTGTTACTTCATTTCTATTTTCAGGAACAAGCGTTGCTCGTGCTGGTTTTAATTTACAAACAATATCAATAATATCATTGTTTATAGAACACTCTAAATTAATTGGAAGTGATGATTGCTGAATAATAGCAATTGCATCATTATCATGAATATGTCGTCTATCTTCTCTTAAATGAATTGTGATTTGATCAGCACCTGCAAGTTTACAAATACCAAGGGCATCAAGGGGATTTGGGTCGTTGATTTTTCTAGCTTCTCTCAAAACTGCAATGTGATCTATATTTACACCAAGTAGCAATTTATATCCTTTAATATTGGCTTTTTTCTACGAAATAATAGCCAATATTAAATAAAGAAGTCTTTGTGGTATTTTAGATTATGATAAGTCTTTTAATGTTGCAATATTCGCAGCAAGTTTATTTGTAACTTCAAGATATTCATCTTCTGGTTTAGAATCTGCTACAACTCCAGCTCCAGCTTGAAAAATTATAGTATCGTGCGTAAGCATAGTAGTTCTAATAGTAATTGCACTATCCATATTTCCATCAAAACCAAAATAAGCAATACTTCCTGAATAGAAGTTCCTTTTTATTCCTTCAAATTCAGCGATTAATTCCATTGCTCGAATTTTTGGAGCTCCTGTCATTGTTCCTGCTGTGAAAGTTGCCATAAATAAATCAAACATATCATATTTATCATCAATGATTGCTTCCACATCTGAAACAATATGCATAACATGAGAGTATTTTTCAATTCTCATTAAATCTGTAACTTTTACAGTCCCAGGTCGGGCTACTCTTCCTACATCATTTCTACCTAAATCTACAAGCATTAAATGTTCAGCTCGTTCTTTAATATCATTGATTAATTCATTTTCCATCTCAAGGTCTTTTTCTAAAGTTCGACCTCTTTTTCTAGTTCCAGCAATTGGTCTTAAAAGAAGATGACCATCAACAAGTCTTATCATAACTTCAGGAGAACTCCCAGCAATTGAAAACTTTTCAAATTGAAGTAAAAATAGATATGGGCTAGGATTTTTACTTCTTAAGGCTCTATAAAAACTTAAATGATCAACAACAGCTTTTTGAATAAATCTATTTGAAATTAGAATCTGAAAAATATCTCCTGCTTTTATTTTTTCTTTTGCTTTTGCAATTGTTTGAAAAAATTCCTCTTTTGAAAAATTAAATTTACCTTCGTCAATTAAAGTTGCTTTTTTTAATGGTGTGTATTCATAATTTTTTAGTAGTTCTTTTTCTATAAGTCTTAAATCATTTTCTTTTTCATACATTGACGTAACAATAACAAGTTTTGAAGTTTTGTGGGAAAACCCAAGAATTATTTTTGGTCTTATCAAATCTAAATCAGGAATATTTAGTTGATCAACTAATGTATTCATAGACTCTTTTAATTTAGGTTCAAATTCTTTTCCAATATCGTACCCAACATTTCCAATAAATCCGTCAATTAATCCAATACCTAATTCTAAGGATTTATTTTTATAAAGTTCTTTGTCAAAATTTTTATAATATTTTTTCAAAAAAGTTAATGGATTTGATTCAACAGTTGAAACTTCTTGTTTTTCATTTTTATAAAAACAAGTTCCATCTTCATACCAAACTCTTTCTCTATCACCAATAATAATGTAAGAATAATTCCCAGTACTAGAATTAATTGTACTTTCAAATAAAAATGTGATTTCATCTTTATACAAATTCTTAATTTTTTCATATATTGAAACAGGAGTAAATTGATCTAAAAATAATTCTCTACTATAAAAATTCATTAATGCTTCTTCTAAAATTTAACTACAAATGCGCTTGTGACATTTAGTTTTTGTTTCACATCTTCAACATTTTCACTAGCTGCTGCTTTTGAACTGTATGGACCAATTAATACTTTATTATAAGCTACACCATTTACTGAGTCTTGATATATTTTATATTTTAATTTTGCATTTCTGATTGTACTTACATAACTATCAGTTGGTTTTTTTGTAAATGCACCAATTTGAATAAAATATCCACTTGCCTTACTATTTGATATTGTATTTTCAGAAGGAATTTCTACTAAATCTTTAATAGAAGCTTTTTTTGTCTCTACTTTTTTTGTAACAACTTCTTCTTTTTGTGTTAATGATGGAGTCGTAGTAATCTTTTCTTTTTGTACAGAAGATTTACTTCTTTCTACTTTTTTTATAGTTTGATCGATTGCTTCATCTGAAATCCCAGTTGATTTAGAATTATAACTTTCGGCTTCTTTTTGTAAATTTTCAAAAGCTTGTGTAGTATTTGAATCTTCTGTTTTTTCATTGTTAGATTTTGTAGTTGCTCCACGAACTTCTGGTACCATCGGTTCATTTGTATCTTTTTTTACTCTTTCATTAATAATTTTTTGGAAATTTTCTTCAATGTTATCGCTATCTTGTAGTTTTTTCATTTCAGTTGAACTTGCACTATTTGAAGTAAATTGGTCTTCTTTTGGAGCACCATTTGTTAAAAGTCGTATAATAATTATAGTTAGCAAAAATAAAACCACAAGAACAATACCTAAAATTAGATATTTTTTCTTATTGTCTTCATTTGCATTAGATGAACCCAGCATAATATTATCAAGCTCATGTTCATTTTGTTCAATATTATTGTTATAATTATTGCTATTATAATCATTAGTATTATTTCTTTCCAAAATAACTGAGTCATTATTAATTGACATTTCTACTTCTTCAAGTTCATTTAATTTTCGTTCTAATTCTTCTCTTTCTTGTTGAATTTGAACTTTTTTAATAAACTCATCACCTTTTATTTGCATAACATATCCTTATTTATATAAAACCCTTAAAAAGTCGATTTGTTGTAAATCACAAAATT
>JAQVLW010000005.1:0-37209 GCA_028703945.1 Aliarcobacter sp.
TTCAGTCAAATTGGACGGGAATTATAATAGGTTTCTGTCCCTTTGTCAATAGCTTACCGCTTAAATTTAGCTTAAATTTTTGGATTTGCTGCTTTCTCACTACTTTACTATACTTCTATTGTGTTTTATATGTGATTTTTCATTTATCATTAAATCTATACCTATTATATTTAGCTGTGTATAAAGAGTATTTAAACTTAAAGCACTTATTTGATAAAATACAAGCCTAATAACAGTTTCACAATCAAAGGTTTAATAATAATGAGTGAGCATAAAGATTTTTTACGAACAATAGTTGATGAGGATTTAAAGTCTGGCAAATACAAAGAGATTATTACAAGATTTCCTCCAGAGCCTAATGGCTTCCCACACATAGGACATGCAAAATCTATTTGTATAAATTTTGGTATTGCACGTGATTATAATGGTTGTTGTAACCTTAGAATGGATGATACTAATCCAACTACTGAAGATACAAAATATGTTGAAGCACTTAAAGATGCTGTAAAATGGCTTGGTTTTAACTGGAATGATGATGTATATTTTACTTCTGATTATTTCTCTAAAATATACGATTATGCTATTGAACTTGTTAAAATGGGTAAAGCTTATGTTGATAGTCTTAATGAAGAAGAGATTAAAGAATACAGAGGAACTGTTAACGAAGCCGGTCGAAGAAGTATTTATGCTGAGCGTTCTATTGAAGAGAACTTGGACTTACTTGCAAGAATGAAAAAAGGTGAATTCAAAGAAGGTGAACATATTTTAAGAGCTAAAATAGATATGAGTGCAGCGAATATGAAAATGAGAGATCCTCTTTTATATAGAATTAGACATGCTCACCATTTTAGAACACAAGATGAATGGTGTATTTATCCTATGTATGACTTTGCTCATTGTTTATCTGATTATATTGAAGGAGTTTCTCACTCTATTTGTACACTAGAATTTGAAAACAACCGTGATATTTATGATTGGGTATTAGATACACTTAATCTTGTTCCCCCAAGACCTTATCAACACGAATTTGCACGTTTAGGTATAAACTATACGGTTATGAGTAAAAGAAAACTTTTAGAGCTTGTAAAGGGTAACTATGTAAATGGTTGGGATGACCCTCGTCTTCCAACAATTGCTGGGTATAAAAGACGAGGTTATACACCTGAGTCTATATTAAACTTCTGTGACCAAATTGGAATTGCAAAAGCAAACTCGATGGTTGATGTTTCACAACTTGAATTTTGTATAAGAGATGATTTAAATACAAAAGTTCCAAGAGTTATGTGTGTACTTGCCCCACTTAAAGTAACTATTGAAAATTATGAAGGAAGTGAAGAGATTGAGGCTTCATATTATCCACATGATGTACCCAAAGAGGGTCTGAGAAAAATACCTTTTTCAAAAGTGATTTATATTGAAAGAGAAGATTTTGAAGAAAATCCTCCAAAAGATTATAACCGTCTAACACTAGAACAACCTGTACGTTTAAGACATGCATATATTATTACTTGTAAAGAAATAATAAAAGATGCAAATGGAAATATTATTGAGATAAAAGCAGAATATAACCCTACTTCAAAAAGTGGCTCAGATACAAGTGGTATCAAAGTTAAAAGTGCAATCCAATGGGTTGACTCAGTTCAAGCAAAAGAAATCGAAGTAAGACTATATGACAGATTATACTCTTGTGAAGCTCCTGATGGATTAGAAGATTTAAACCCTAATTCATTACAGATTATCAAAAATGCACTTGTAGAACCAGCTGTTATCACTGATAAAGCAGATGTTAGATTCCAATTTGAAAGACAAGGGTATTTTTATGCAGATCCAATTGATTATACAGATGAAAAACCAGTATTTAATAAAATAGTAGGACTAAAAGACTCTTGGGCTAAAAAAATAAAAGTAGTTGAGAATATAGCTAAAATAGAAGTAACACCTAAACAAGAAACTAAAAATCTACAAGTTGTTGGTGAAGTTGCACCTATGAGTGAGAATGAAAAAGCACTATTTGATAGATATACAAATGAACTTAAACTAAATAATGAAGTAGCAAATATTCTAGCACGTGATAAAAAACTTTCATCATTCTATGAAGAAGCATTATCAAAGATTAATAGCCCTGTTTCAATTGCAAATATTGTAGCAAATGAAGTAGCAAAAGAACTAAAAGAAAAACAAGCCAGTGAGCTAAAATTCACAGCATCTCAAATAGCTGAACTTATTAAAATGGTAGATGATGAAATCATTTCAAATAAAATTGCAAAACAAATATTTGAAGAGATGACTCAAACAGGAGTAAATCCTTCAAAAATTGTTGAAGATAAAGGTTTAGTTCAAATAAGTGACCCAAGCATTATTTTACCTATCATAGATGAAATCATTTCAAGAAACCCAGACAACGTAGAAAAATTCAAAGCAGGTAATACAAAACTGTTAGGCTTTTTTGTAGGACAAGTGTTAAAGGCCACTGGTGGAAAAGCTAATCCTCAAGTTGTTAATGAGCTTGTAGCTGAGAAGTTAAAATAATATACTAAAAAAAGGTTAGTGTTAATACACTAACCTTTTTCTTACTTATTCTGTATAATATCTAATTTTTCTAATTCCAAATAAAAACTACTCTAAGCTTTTCTTATAACTTTTATATTAAATTTACTGTGTGATAATTTATAAAATTAAGAAATCGATTTAATGATTAAATATTAAAAAATATTTTTGATAAATGGATTTGTTTTGATTAGAAATAAAAGTGGCTCCGGCACCAGGATTCGAACCTGGGACCAAATGATTAACAGTCATCTACTCTACCGCTGAGCTATGCCGGAACTTGAAAGTTTGCTTTTTGAAAATTTATAAATGGCTCCGGCACCAGGATTCGAACCTGGGACCAAATGATTAACAGTCATCTACTCTACCGCTGAGCTATGCCGGAATCTATAAATTTAAACATTAAAAAAGAAGTTATGGCTCCGGCACCAGGATTCGAACCTGGGACCAAATGATTAACAGTCATCTACTCTACCGCTGAGCTATGCCGGATTTTGACTTCATCTTCAATGGGTTGGAATTATAGTAAAAAAATGCTTTAATGTCAAGGTAGAAAAACTATTTCAGTAAATTTTTATAAAATTCAACTCCACTGCTGTCTACAAGCGTTATTATCTTATTTTTTATTAACTCATTTAAAGCCATTTTTGATTGATTGTCAAACATATTTTCTATATCTTCAGTAGTTAACGGTCTTCTTCTTAGCATTTTAATTATTTCATCTTCTGAGTATGTTTGCATAGATTTTGGTCTATTTTTGTAAACAATATTTACATTAATATTCTTAAATTTACTAGCAACATCTTCTAAAAATTCATAAGTTACAGGTTTAACCTGATAAGCTGGTGGTCTATCAATTGTTCCTATATCTACTCGTTTTGGCTTAATTTGATTTATCGCCTTATTAAGTAATTCTATCTCATCTATTTTGTCATTTAAATCTTTTACAAATAAAATTTCTAGTACTAAATCATTTTTTGTTTGTTTTGAAAAATCTATCATTGCAGGAACAATTTTTAGTGTTTCAACACTATTATTTACCCTATCAAGTTTTTTGAAACATTTTTCACTTATACAATCAAGTGATAGCTTTACAATATCAATTTTTAAAAGAGTATCATAAATCTCTTTTTTATATATTGTGCTTCCATTTGATAAAATAAGAGTTTTTGTATTTGCTTTAATTTTATTGATTTCATTTATCAATTCATCTAATTTTGGATACAAAGTAGGTTCACCATTTGCTGTTAAGGTTATAACATCTATTTTATGATGTGTTTTAAAACTATTTTTAATCTCGTTAATAATATTTTCAACACTGGAATATTCATCCATTTTATCAACTGTTTTAGCACCTTCTAATTCACAATATAAACAATCAAAATTACACTGTTTTTTTCCTGGAGATAAATCAATACCTAAAGATATACCAAATCTTCTTGAGGGAATTGGTCCAAAAATAATAGAATTTGAATATGACATGATTTTTTCTTTCTGAAAGAATAAGTGAGAGGATTCTCACTTATTTAAGATTAGATTATTTTTTACTTACTCTTTGACACTCTTTTACAAAGTGAATAGCGTTTTCAACAGGAACATCTGGAAGAATTCCATGACCTAAATTAAATATATGCCCATCACCTTGCATTATTTTTTGAATTCCTTCTACACACTGTGTAGTTGCTTCTTTAGAATATAACCTACAAGGCTCCATATTTCCTTGAAGTACATATTTACTACCAAGTTTTTCTTTAGCCATTGCCATTGGAGTTCCCCAATCAACACCAAAAACATCGAAGTTTCCATAAACTAAGTCTCTTTCAATAAAAGCTGTAACTCCTTTTGGAAACATAATTATTGGAATATGCGGATATTTTTCTTTTAAATAATCTGCAATTTCAACCATATATTTCCATGAAAATTCGTCATATTTTGATGGTTCAATAGCAGCTGCCCATGAATCAAAAATTTGAACAACATCAATTCCTGATTGGATTTGTTTTTCCATATAAAACTTTACAACTTCAGTTACTTTTCTTAAAATTTTATGTAAAAGTTCAGGTTCTGAATACATCATTTTTTTACAAAGATTATAAGTTTTTGTTCCTTGCCCTTCAATCATGTATGTTGCTAGTGTCCAAGGAGCACCTGTAAATCCAATTAGCGCTTTATCTTCAGGCAGTTGTTGTTTTAAGAGTTTAATTGTTTCATAAACATACGTTAATTTATTAGCAGCCTCTTCCCCGCCAATTAAAGCATCAATATCTGATTCATTTACAATTGGATCTTTAAAAATAGGACCTTCACCTTTTATAAAATCTAAATGCATTCCCATTTCATTTGGAATAACTAAAATATCTGAAAATAAAATTGCTGCATCAACACCTACAATATCAAGAGGTTGAATTGTTACCTCAGCAGCAAGGGCTGGATTATGACAAAGATTTAAAAAATTTCCGGCTTCTGCTCTTACTTTCATATATTCGGGAAGGTATCTTCCAGCTTGTCTCATCATCCATACAGGTGTATATGGAGTTGGTTTTCTAAAACATGCGTCTACAAAAATTTTTGACATTTTTTACCTTTTTAATGTTTTCCAACTTTACCTAAAAAGTAAAGTCCTACCGATAATATTCCAATAGATAATGCAAAATATAACATTTGTAAAGCACCATCATAACTCGTATGCAATACCTTTTGAAAAAAACTTACAATTAATACCATCACAATAACTTTTGCAATTTTATCTTTTAATTGATCTAATGAATGAATTGCTAAAATATTATTTCCAGCAGAAGTATCTTCAGCTGCATCAATTTTTGAAATAAATAGTTCATATAAACCAAATGCAAAAATCAACATAACAACAGCAATCAAATATAAATCAACTGCTCCAATAATTTTACTTACTATCTCTTCATGAAAATTTTCAGGATGTAATCCATTTAAATATACACTTAATGTATAACTTAGAACTTCAAAAATATCTTTTGAAGCTACAACAAAAAGTATTATAGCTCCAATGAGTCCAAAAATAACTGGAAGTAAGACAAAAAGTCTTACTTTCCATAGTGCACTTTCAAAGATTCTTTCTAACATTAAATATCATTTTCCAGATCAGCCCATTTAAGAGCAATTCTTACTGCATTTGTTGCAGCCCCTACTCTAACTTGGTCAGCAACATTAAAATAATGAATAATATTTGAAGAATAAATATCTTTTCTAATTCTTCCAACATACGTAATATCTGTATCTGTTGCAATAATTGGCATTGGATATTTTTTATTTGCTAAATCGTCAATAACTTCTACATTTTCAAAGTTATTTAGTACTTCTCTTACTTTATCTAAATCAACATCAACATCACTTCCAAATGTAACAGTTATTGACTCACTATGAGATCTTAGAACTGGAACCCTTACACAAGTAGCTGCAATTTGCATCTCTTTGTGCATAATTTTTTGAGTCTCTTTAACCATTTTCATCTCTTCTTTTGTAAATCCATTATCAGTAGCAACGTCAATTTGAGGGATTACATTTAAAGCAATCTGATGAGGAAAAGCTTTTACTTCTGCTTCATCTAATTTAAAAGTAAAAAATGCTTGCATTTGTTTTACAAGTTCTTCCATTCCAGTTTTACCAGCACCAGAAACTGCTTGATAAGTTGAAACATCTACTCTTTTAATTCCATATAATTCATCAAGTGGTTTTAGTGACATCACCATTTGAATAGTTGAACAATTTGGATTTGCAATAATTCCTGATTCTCTCCATAATTTAATATCTTCTGGATTAACTTCAGGAACAACTAAAGGAACTTTTGGATCCATTCTAAAATGACTTGTGTTATCTATTACAACAGCTCCTGCTTCAACTGCAAATTTTGCAAATTGTTCAGAAATACTACCACCAGCACTAAAAAATGCAATTTCAATATCATTTTCTTCAAAACAAGTTTCAGTTAATTCTAAAACAGTTATCTCTTTATTTTTATATTCAACTTTTGAGCCAGCACTTCTTGAACTAGCTAATGGAATTAATTTATTAATAGGAAAATCATATTCTTCTAAAACTCTGAATAATTCTTCCCCAACTGCACCAGTAGCTCCTACGACTGCAACATTAAACTTTCTCATCTTTCTACTTTTCCTCACCTTTTTCTAAATTATCTTCTTTTATTTCTATAACATCCAATAAAGTTGGTGTTTTTGTATCAAGTTCAATAGATATTGATTCTAAAATTTCACCATCTTCTGTATATCTTATGATATTTCCATTTTCATCTAGTTCAATTTCTTCATCTTCTTTTGGACATTTTGCAATTGAAACAACTTTATCATTTTTATCTACATTTACAATAATAACACCAGCTGTATTTCTTCCAGCTTTTCTAATTGATTGCATATCAACTCTAATCATTTTTCCAATTGAAGTTAATAACATTAAATCTTGTGTATCGTCTACTAATACTTCGCCTACAACATTTCCAGTTTTTGGAGATAGTTTCATAGAAATAACTCCCGAACCTGCTCTATTTGTAAGCCTATACTCTTCAACAGTTGTTCTTTTTCCTATTCCTTTTTCAGAAACAGTTAATAACTCTTGTTCTTCATTACTTACAACATCAGCATCAACAACAAAGTCAATATCGTGTTTGAATTTAATTCCTCTAACACCTCTTGTACTTCTACCTTGATCTCTTGTTTTTTCAATTTCAAATCTAATACATTGTCCCATACTTGTAAAAATCATTAGATATTGAGTTTCAACATCTGCAATTTTTGCTGTTACAATTTCATCTAAATCATCAAGAACAATAGCTCTTACACCATTTGATCTAATATTTGAGAACTCGCTTAATGATGTTCTTTTTATAATTCCATTTCTTGTGAAGAATACTAAAGATTTAGATTCATCAAAATCTGGAGTTGGAATAATTTCCATAATTTTTTCATCTGGTCTTAAATTGATTAAGTTAACAACTGCTTTACCTTTTGCAGTTCTGCTACCTTCAGGAATTTTGTAAACTTTTAACCAATATAATTGTCCCATATTTGTAACAAACATTAAAGTATCATGAGTATTACTTACAAAGAATTTTTCGATAAAGTCATCATCGTGAGTAGTCACAGCAACTTTACCTTTTCCACCACGTCTTTGTTTTTCATAAGATTTAATTGGAACTCTTTTTACATAACCATTATGAGTAATTGTAACAACCATTGGTTCATTTGGAATTAAATCTTCAATATCGATTTCGTCATAAGAATCTTCAATATCAGTTCTTCTATCACTTGCAAATCTTTCTTGAATATCAGTTAATTCTTCTTTAATGATTTCATTTAATTTTTCTTCTGATTTTAAGATAGCTTCTAATTCAGCAATTAAAATCATTAATTCTTGATATTCAGCTTCTAATTTATCCCTTTGAAGACCTGTTAATCTTCCTAGTCTCATATCTAGAATAGCTTGAGATTGAATTGGACTTAAACCAAATCTATTTTGTAAACTATCTTTTGCTTCTTGATCATTTGCACTAGCTCTAATTATTTTTACAACTTCATCAATATTGTCTAAAGCAATTTTTAAACCCTCTAAAATATGAGCTCTGGCTTTTGCTTTTTCTAAATCAAAAATTGTTCTTCTAATAATTACAGTTTTTCTATGTGATAAGAAAACATTTAATAATTGAGGTAAGGTAAATACTTTTGGTTCTTTATTATAAACAGCTAAAAGAATAATTCCAAATGTAGTTTCCATTGGAGTTGATTTGTATAAATTGTTTAAAACAATTTCACTCATTGCATCTTTTTTAAGCTCAATTACAACTCTAATTCCTTCTCTGTCAGATTCATCTCTAACTTCTGAAATACCATCAATTTGTTTATCTTTTGCAAGGTTTGCAATAAGTTCAATAAGTCTTGATTTATTCACTTGATAAGGTAATTCATCAAGAACAATAATCTCTTTTTTACCTCTTGTTTCAATATGATGTTTAGCTCTAATTCTTACTCTTCCTCGACCAGTATTATAAGCATCAATGATTCCTCGTCTACCAAAAATTGTTCCACCTGTTGGAAAATCTGGACCTTTGATAAATTGCATTAATTCATCTGCCGTAACATCTGGATTATCTATTGTATATAAAACTGCTTCTAATAATTCATTTATATTGTGAGGAGGAATTTTTGTAGCCATACCAACAGCAATACCTTCACTACCATTTAAAAGTAATGTAGGAACTCTTGTTGGAAGAACTGAAGGTTCTCTCATTGTATCATCATAATTTGGAGTAAAGTTTACAGTATCTTTATCTAAATCTCTTAAAACTTCTTCAGCTATTTTTGTCATTCTAGCTTCTGTATATCTCATAGCGGCTGCACTATCTCCATCGATAGAACCAAAGTTTCCTTGTCCATCAACAAGAGGTGCTCTCATTGAGAAAGTTTGTGCCATTCTTACTAATGCATCGTACACAGAAGTATCTCCATGTGGATGATACTTACCAATAACATCTCCAACGATTCTTGCTGATTTTTTATATGCAGATTTTGAAGTAATATTTAAATCATGCATAGCAAATAAAATTCTTCTGTGAACAGGTTTTAAACCATCTTTTGCATCTGGTAATGCCCGACCTATAATAACACTCATAGAATAATCTAAATATGAAGCTTTTACTGAGTCTTCAATATTTATATCTATAATATCTTGATTTTCGAAAAGGTTTTCCATAAAAAAAGGCCTTTGTAGTATAAAATTAATTTATTATATCTAAAATGCGCTTAGCATAAGTTGTAATAAAATTTATAAAAATATAAATATAAAAAAAGGGATAAAAGCATAAACTTTCATCCCTTATTTTTAACTAACTAAAAATTAATTTTCACTCTTATATTTAACAATTACAGAATAAATTTCATCTTTTAATTTTAATTTTTCTTTTTTCTTAGCTTCAATTTCAAATTGATCAGCATGTGATTCTTCTAGTTTTGCAATAACATCATCTAACTCATTATGTTTTTCAAAAAGTTTATGAAAGTGTCCATCTTTTTGTTTTAACTCTGTAATTACATCTCTGTATTCGTGAAACATTTTGCATCCTATGTATTTAATTTTTTTGCATTATACTATCTAAGTACTTAATTTTTTGTAAAAAGTTATTTATTAGCTTCTATAATCTGCGTTAATTTCCACATATTTGTAACCTAAATCACATCCATATGCTATAAACTTACCCTCACCTAAACCAATATCACAAATAATTTTATATTTATCTTTTTTTAATACTTCACCTGCTTTAGCTTCAGTTGCCGCATCAAAACAAATTTCACCTTTGTTAAAAACCACTACATCATTATATGAAATAACTAATTTTTCGTCATCACAATCAATTCTTGAAGCACCGATTGTTGAAGCAATTCTTCCAAAGTTTGGATCTTCTCCAAAAAGTGCAGTTTTTACTAATAATGAGTTTGATAAAGCTTTTGCAGCAATCATTGCTTGCTCATTTGAAACAGCATTTATAACTTCAAAGGCAGCAACTTTTTTTGCACCCTCACCATCTGCCACCATTAACATAGCCATATCATGCATTACAAGTCTTAAAACTTCTATAAATGCTTCTTTATCATAAGCTTTTGAATTACCATTTGATAAAACCATAACTGTATCATTTGTTGAAGTATCTCCATCAACTGAAATTGCATTAAAAGTAGTTTCACTATTTACTTTTAAAGCTTCCATAATATCACTATAAGGAGCATCAGCATCTGTGCAAATAAAACAAAGCATAGTTGCAAGATTTGGGTTTATCATTCCAGCACCTTTAGCAACCGCTCCTATTTTAAAAGAAGTTCCATCTTCAAGTTTTACTTCATACATACAACTTTTAGGATATGCATCTGTAGTCATTATTGCTTTTGATAAATTTTCACCATTTTTAGAAGTTAAATCAAAATTTTTTGCACCTGCTACAATTTTATCAATTGGTAAGGGATTACCAATAACTCCGGTACTACTCATAATTGGATTAACTAAATTAAAATCTAATTGAGAAAATAATATATTAATATTTTCAATACCTTTTCTTCCAGTTAATGCATTAGCATTTTTTGAATTTATTAAAACAAAGTTTGTTTTAAATCCTTTTTCGTACTGTAAAAAATGTTTTAGTGGTGCTGCTTGAAATTTATTTTCAGTAAAAATTGCACCAACAGTACAAGGTTTATCACTATAAATAAACCCTAAATCATTATTTCCATTTGGCTTAAGTCCAGCATGAATTCCATCACAATAAAATCCATCTATTTGATCAATATAACCTTTAATTGGTAAAATAGTAAACATAATTTTATACATCCTCTGGTTTTTTAGTTAAATTTATAATTTTTTTAGCTCTTACAATACCTTTTTGAGAACCTACTAACAATAATTTGCAATTTGCATTTATTGGCATAGTTCCCTTTGGCATTTGTATAAACTTTCCTTTTTCTTCAGTGATTCCAATTATTGAAACTTTTAATCTGTCTCTTAAATGTAAATCTTTTATCTCTTTATTCACTACCCAAGAATCTTCATTTACAAAAACTTCTTCCATATCTATTGGAGTATCTCTTTTATATAAAAATTCATCAAGAACATTTTCCATATCAGGTCTTATTGCCATTGCGGAAACTCTTTTTGCCATTAAAGAAGGAGTTGCTACAACTTTGTCAGCTCCAAGTTTTTTAAGCCTTATTTTTTCATTTTGCGTTTCTGCATTGGAAATAATTAAAAAAGGATTTCTTCCTAATTCTTTTTCATAAAGTCTAACAGAAGCTATTAAAGTAATATTATCTGAAATATTTTTTGATAAAGAAATAGCACCTTTTGCTGAACTTAAATGTGATTTTAGAAAAGCAATTTCTTTATAAGGTTCTTCTTTTACAAAATAAGGATAATTATTTTCTTTCGCAATTTGTTCTATTTGATCACTAGGATCAACAACTACAAAAGGAATATGATTTTCTCTAAATTGTCTTGCCAATTGAGCTGTATATTCATTGTGATAACAAATCACAAAATGTCTTCTTAATCTTGCTATTTTATAAAGCATTTTTCTTTCCTTTAATAATTCCCGTAAAGGTCCATTAGCAATAACATCAATTACGATACCAACTGCAAAAATAAGACTTGCAAATCCAGATAACATCAAACATACTGTAAAAACTATAGTTTCATTTCTAAAATTTGATTCATTTAATGCACCAAATCCTGTATTAGTTAATGTATATGCTGATTGAAATATTGCATGCATAATAGAATAGTCTTCAAGATAAACATATCCTAAAGTTCCTATCATCATTACAATCTGAATCAATATTAAGGGAAGTCTTAAAGGTTTGAGTTGAGAATAAATTAAGGGATTTAAATCGTATTGAGGTTTGGCTGTTCTTATTTCCCAGCCAATAGCCTTTTTTACTTTAGTAAAGATGCTCATGTAAGCACTTTTCTAGAGCCTTTTATGAGTGTTTTTTAAGAGTTCTTAGCTCTTTTGCAGAAACTTTTAATTTTGTTGTAGTTCCATCATCTAATGTAACTCTAACTGTTCTAATATTTGGTAAAAATCTTCTTTTTGTTCTGTTTTTTGCGTGACTTACGTTGTTACCAGACATAGGTCCTTTTCCAGAGATTGCACATCTTCTTGCCATTTTGTATTCCTTCTATAGTGAAAAATATTTGCGTATTGTACCTTAATTTTCTTAAGTTATATTTAAATATTCTTTATTAACTGGTTAATTTTTTCTAAACTACTTTGAAGAGTAAATTCAAAAGCTAATTTTCTATTTTCTTTCTGAATCATTTTTAAATCATTTTCATTTAATAATATAGCATCTATTTTAAAAGCAATACTTTGATCTGTCGGCGAATCCATCGAAGCAAACACATCAACTATTTCTTTTGCATCATTATCTAAACTAACAAAAACTACACACTTACAATACATTGCTTTTATTATATTTGTTGAAAATGATTTATTATAAGTTGGTAATAAAAATATATCTGAAGATAAAAACAAGTTCTCAATATTAGAATAATTTTCTAATAAAATTATTCTATCTTGAAGATTAGAATACTTTGAAATTTGAAAATTTAAATTAGCAATTTGTTTTTTCTCACCAGCAATTATAATTTTAAAATCACTATAATTAATAGAAGAACAAATATCCAAGAATTCTTTTACTCCCGATGATTTAAAGTTTTTTGCAGTAAAAAAAATAAGCTTAGTGTCCAAATCTATTTGTAATTCTTCACAAATCTTTGCTTTTACCTCTTTTGTATTTTTATATTCAATATTTATACTTGGATAAATTACTTTTATTTTTTCTTGAGAGATTTTAGTTTTTTCAATAATTTTATTCATTAAATCAAAAGAATTTGTAATAGTTATTTTTGCATTTTTAATATTTTCAATAGATTTATCATCTAAAATACCTGTATGAAAATACACATCTGCATACTTCTTTTTACTAAATAAAGAAGATAGTAAATTTCTTTTTTTTAAAACTTTTATATTTTCTTGTTTTTTTAATTCTTCGATTAACAAACTTGTTGATTTGTATGAGATTGTTATTTTATTCATCTTTATCTTTCTTTATACTCTTTTGATTATTTAATTCATATAATTTTGCTTCTTTTAAAAATGCATAATAAGAATTATTTATAGCTGCAATAAATCCTCTTGTTCCATTAAAAAATCCTCTTTTGATGAAAAATGATTTAAAAAAAGATAATGGAAAAACAAAAATTAATTTTAATAATGAAGCTTTTTTATTTTTCTCAAATTTTTCTTGCGCTCGTAAAGAAGAATATTCATTTATTTTATTTAAATGGGTTTTTAAATTCAACGTTCCATAATCATAAATAAAACCTTTAGCTTTTGCTATTTTACCTTTTACAACTATTGATTCATGAACTAATTTCTTTGGATAAAATCCAACACTTTTTCTAAAAAATCTAATTCTTCTGTTAAATTTTGACTTTTCACTATTAAATTTTCCAAGATATAAACTTGAAATCTTTATATTTAATCCATCAATTTTATTTTTTTCAATTATATCAACAATCTCATTTTTTAGTTCATTTGTTAATTGCTCATCAGCATCAAGATTTAAAACCCATTCATTTGAACATAAATTCTTTGCATACTCTTTTTGATTTGCAAATCCTTTCCACTCTTGATAAAAAACTTTATTTGTATATTTTCTTGCAATTTCTAAAGTATTATCGATACTTCCACTATCAACAACTATAATCTCATCAAAATCTTTTACACTTTCTAAAACTCTTTGAATATGTTTTTCTTCATTCTTACAAATAATATAAACTGATGCTTTTATCATAATTTATTCCTAATTCTAGTAACTTTTAATAAAAAATCTACAAAACTTTCTGTTCCCAAAATTCCAATTCTTTTTATTATAAAAGGATTATCATTTTTTTCAAATAAGCCTCTTTTTACTACTGTTGCATTTTTATATCCAATTTCTTCAACGGACTGAATAATATTATCATTAAATTTTCCATAAGGATAAGCAAATGCTTCGCACTCTTTTTTAGTAATTTTTTCAATTTCTTCTTTAGACTTTTTAAGTTCAATAAATAATTGTTCATCATTTATTGTTGATAAATTTACATGAGATAAAGTATGTGAACCAAACTCTATTAAACCTGTATTTTGCATTTGTAAAATTTGTTCATTATTTAATAAATTTGATAAAATAGAAGTATTTTTTTCTTCCCAATTATTTATTGATTGATTTGGGACTAAATAAATAGTTGCTTTAAAATTGTATTTTTTTAGAATTGGAAAAGCATTTATAAAATTATCTTCATATCCGTCATCAAAAGTTACTATAAATGACTTTTTAGGAATTTCATCTAGTTTAATAAGCTCTGAAATTGTAAATGAATTCCATTTATTATCATAAAACCATTTCATTTGTTTCTCAAAATCTTTTGGTTTTACTCTCCATTTATTATGTTTTTCATTTTCAATATGTTCACTAATACTATGATACATTAAAACTCTAGCTTTTTTATAACTTTGTGGTAATCTCCACCAGTTATATCTAGCAGATAAAGCGATCAATAAAACTAAAATTATACTAATTATGTAAATCATTATATTACTTTAATAAGCTTTTGTATGCTTCTAAATATTTACTTGCCATTTTTTCTATACTATATTCATCTTTTTTATCTTTAACTTTTGCAAATAATTGTTCATATTTATCATAGTTTTCATGTACATCTTTTAATTTATTAATAAAAGCTTTTATTGAATTTTCAAAAACTAGTTTTTCTCCCAATAACTCTTTATGATTTGCAATATCCGTTGCCACTAAAACTTTTGCATAAAAGATCCCTTCAATTAAAGCTAAAGATAGCCCTTCTTCGCTAGAAGATATAATTTGCAAATCACTATTATAAATATAATCATGAACATTTTTAACAAAACCTACCAACTCTACTTTTTCTTGTAAATTTAATGAATTTATTAAATTTTGTAATTCTTGTTTTTGTTCACCTTCTCCTATAATATTTAATTTAAAATCAAAATCAACCTTTGATAAAGCATTAATTAAAGTGTGAAATCCTTTTACAGGAGCTAATCTTCCAACACCAACTATATTAAATGTGTTATTTTTATCAAAATTAATCGCATCTTTAAAAGGTATTCCATTTGGTATAGTAATATTTTTTTTAGCATTTGTATAAATTCTTGTTTCATCAGAAACTGCAACACCTAAATCGGCTAATGCAAATTTTTTCTTAACTATTGGATTATGTCTTGTACCCACTATCGGTATTTTTTTACCAATAAAAAATATTGCATTATATATAACCTCTAACTCTTTTGTATTATGAATATGAATAATATCTGGATTAATTCTTTCTATAATTTTTGCTATTTTATATAAAAAAAATGGGTTATATCTATTTTTCTCAAAATCAACTTCAACTAAATTTACACTTTCATCTATATAAGGTTTAATTTTATTTGTTGTTAATAGATGAACTTCATGCTCTTTTGCAAATTCATTACACAAATCAACACAAACTTTTTCTGTACCAGCAAATTGAACCCAATGTAAAGTATGTAAAATAATCATATTTTTTCACCTTGTTTAAATTTATACTCACTCCACTCATAATTATTGCAATTTTTATCATCAAATAATAACTCTAACATATACTTTGTAGTTCGTTTTGCATTTGTAATTTCGTAAGTTTTAGCTTGACCTTTTTTAGCAATATCTATAAATCTATTATCTTCTAAATAATATTTTAATTTTTCAAAACAATCATTTGGAGTATCAAAATATACAATATCAACTCCATCTTCATAAAGTTTTTCAAATCCTTTTATTCGTGGAGAAAACGTACAAATTCCTGAACCTAAAAATTGTGCCATTCTATCAGAAGCACCAAGAATCTTATCTTCATTTGTTTTTTCTAAATTATCATCCCTATTAAAATTAATTGCAATTTTAGTTTTAGCAATTACTTTGTGAAAATCATTACCAAAAATTGATGGATTACCCAATGAAGCGAAAACTTGAAGTTTTATATTTTCTTTATCACAAAATTCTTTTAATAATAGTGCAAATTTTGTTCTAACATCTTCGTTATAATCCCTTGCAATATATATTACATCTTCAGTTTTTTCTATGTCTAAACTTTTGTCAAAAGCTGGATCAGAGATATTTGGGAAAAAAGAGAATATTGCATTTGAATATTTCTTTGATAAATTTTGTAAATCTTTTGCATTGGCATAATAAAAAACATCCATACAATCTAATTTATCAAAAAAACTATCTTTTTCTTGTAAATGGTCAACATACCATTGTACAATTTTTATTTTTGGTAAGATTTTTTTTATAGTAATTAAAGTCTCTTTATCTATCTTTTCTGCTTTTGCTAAAAATAGAATATCTGCATCTATATTTTTGCAAATATCAATTAATTTTTTATTCATTTTTTTTAATCCACTATCTTTTAAACCAAAAAATCGTGAATTTCTTTCTATATCTCTGTAACTAAAATCATAAACAAAATGCCCATTTTGCATTAAACCGTGGCTTATTTTTCTTTCTAGTCCATAAAAAAAATTTCCATTATCTTTCTCATTAAAAATACCACAATGAACTATTTTATAATGCTTTTGCATCTTTGAAACCTTTATAATACTCTAGTAAATTTTTTATGTAATCATCAAAATTAAATTTTAATTGAGAATCAATATGTTTTTTTTGAAAATCTTCACAATAATAATCATATTTGTCATAAATCTTTGTAATAACATCTGAAAAGTTATCAATATCAACTAGATAATCTTTATCTAATATTTCTACAATTCCTCCAACGGGTGTTGAAATAATTACAGGACTATACAAAATACCTTCAATTAAAGTCAAAGGCAGACCTTCACTTAATGATGACATAACTTGCAGATGACTATTTAATAAATATTGAGGAATATTATCTTTAAATCCTAAAAGTGAAACTTTTTGATTAAGATTTTTAGAGTTAATTAATTCCTCTAACTTATCTTTTTGATTTCCTTCGCCAATAATATTTAAATGAAAATCAAATTCTAACTTTGAAACTTCTTCAATAAGCCTATCAAAACCTTTTATAGTATCAAGTCTCCCAACAGCTAGTATTGTAAATATATCATCTTTAATTGGTGTTAAATTGTGATTTTTTTTGATTCCAAAATATAAAACCTTACTTGAATGTGTAATTGTATTCGCAACCTTTAAAGAAACACTTATTACATTCTTAATTTTATTAAAAATTTTTCCTTTTCTACTATTATGTTTTGTTGCAATATGTATAAAAGAAGTAATAAATTTATTAATAAAATATGTAATTTGAGATGCTTTTGCCCCATGGGTATGAACAATATCATAATTTTTAACTATTTTAGAAATTTCTAAATATAAAAAAGGGTTATATCTTTTATCATAAGACTTATACTCAAAAATTTTAACTTTATTTGAAACTTTATCTTTATATTTACATCCAAAAGGAACAATTAATAAAGTATCATGTTCTTTACTAATCTCATTTATAGAATCAACTACTATCTTTTCAACTCCACCATAAATAGTCGAACAAGAAAAATAACATATTTTCATCTATTCCGTCCTTTTTTTATTTTCAAAATAAATGAAAACAGACTTTGTCTTCCACTAACCATGATTCTTGGAATCTCAAAATTAGAATATTTAGTTTTATCAAAAACTCCATTTACTGTAGTTGTTGCATTTGTATAGGTAAGCTCTTTAACAATTTTTACAGATTCTTTATCAAAAAAACCGAAGGGATAAGCAAAAGAATTACAAATTATGTTAAAAATTTCTTCAATTTTTTCTTTTGACTCTTTTATCTGGGTAATTTTTTCATTAAAAGTAAGCTTTGGTAGATTTACATGATCCAAAGTATGTGAGCCAATCTCTATTAATCCACTATCTATCATCTCTTTAATTTGTTCATTCAAAAGCATTTTTTCAGAATTTAATTCATTAGAAACTTGATTTAAATCTTTATCTGTTGCCCAATTTTGTTCAAACCTATTTAATACAATATAAATAGTTGCTTTAAATCCATATTTCTTAAGTAGTGCAAATGCATTTTTAAAGTTATCTTCATATCCATCATCAAAAGTTATAACTATAGACTTTTCTGGAATTTGTTCTAAATCTACAAGTTCACTTAATGTATAGCTTTTAAAATTATTATTTTTAAGCCAAATTAGTTGTTTCTCAAATTCACTTGGTTTTACTCTTAATCTATTAAATTTAGATTTATTTTTAGGTAAATGCTCGCTAATCATATGATACATTAAAACTCTTGGATAAGAGTAAGATATATTCTTTCTCCACCAAGAAAATCTAATAGATAATAAAATTATCCCTAAAATTAAAAAAACAACTATATATATCATTTTGCTAACTTGAAACTATCTGAATATAAATAAAATACAAAAATTGTTAAAAAACTTAAAAGTTCTTTTGAACCAAATGCACCAAAATCAAATTGTGTTATCACTAAAAAATATGTGGCAATTGGTAATAAAATATAATTTCTTGTTTTAAAAATTTTAACTAATACAACACCTATTGTTAGAGCACATGCAAGTAATCCAATAACTCCTGTTTTAATTAATATCTCTAAAATCATATTGTGAGAATCAGGAAATTGTAATAAAAATTCATCACCTAAATTTTTCCAACTATCCATTCCATAACCAACAAAAAAGCTTTTTTGAATAAGTACAATTGTGTGTTGCCAAATCATTGTTCTATTACTAGAATTTCCCTCTAATAATTGTGCAAATCTTGTTTGAAAAGAATCAAAACTAAAATACAAAATTAATAAAAACCCTAAAAATAGTGCTAGAAAACCTAAGTGTTTTAATCTAAATTGTTTATAATTTAATATACAAAATAGTGCTGTTGCACCAAAACTAGCAACCCATGAAGATCTACAAAATGAAAAAATCATCAAAAATGTAAAAAATGAAATAAGTAAAAAACCTAATACTTTTCTATCTTGAATTAATAATAAACTCAAAACAAATCCCATTCCAATGCTTAAACCAAAGGCATTTCTATTATCCAATGTACCAACTATACCTTCACCTAAAATTACTTCTGGATGATTTAGAACTTGATAAACTCCAGTTAAACCCAGATAAAAAAATGAAAGTATAGAAAAGATTACAATATCTCTTTTTGAAAAGAAATCAAATTTATAAAAATAAGCCAAAATTATAAAAATAAGTCCATACCTATAAATAAACATAAAAATCAAACTCCAAGATTTTTTATCTAAGATTTCTAAATTACTAACATTTGCCAAAAGCATAGTAAAAATTATTAGAATAAAACCAACAAAAAGAAAAACTGTTTGATTAAAATTACTTTTTAAAACTATAAACTCTTTTGTTTTAAAAATATGATAAACAAAATATAAAACCATTAGTACAGATGAAATCTGAAAAACTATATTTTTAAAAGGAATTGACATTATCCATAAAAATAAAAAAGACTTAAATAAAAGTTGCTCATTCATCTCAAAATTTAAAAATCTACTCATTTATTATTCCTTTATAAACTTCAACTGTTTTACTAACCATATTCTCCAAAGAAAAATTACTACTAATATAACGGTACCCATCAAAACTTAAAATTCTAGATTCCAAAATATTTTTAGCTAACTCTTTATAATCGCCAACTTCAAAGAAAAAACCATTAACATTCTCAATAATTATATCTTTAACTCCACCATGATTTGTAGCAATCACAGGTTTATTCATACAAATGGCCTCAGCAACAGCTCGTCCGAAACTCTCTGGCTTTTTTGAACTACTGATTAGCACATCACTTAAAGCATAAATTTGCTCAATTTTACTTTGGCTTCCTGTAAAGATGATATTCTCTTCTAAACTTAACTCTTTTATTAAACTTTTCAAAGAATTTAAATAATCCTCTTTATCACTTCTTACACCACCAACAATTAAACCTACAATATTTGGAATCTCTATTTTTACAAGTAAAATAGCTTTTATAAATGTTTCATAATCTTTTAGTTGAGTAACTCTTCCAACACTTGAAACTACAAATTTATTTTTTAAATTAAACTCTTTTTTAAAATCTTCAATAAAACTATTATCAATATTTTTTGGATTAAAAAGTTCTAAATCAATTCCCCTTGGAATCACTGAGATTTTATTTTCACTTGTTTGATAATACTTTTGAATATACTCTTTTATGCTATTACTCACACAAATCACCGCATCTGATTTTTGCATGATTGAGCTATAAAATCCAACACTATTAAAACCATGAACTGTACTAACTACTTTTATCTTTAGGCTTTTATTTGCAAAATAAACAAGCCATGCAGGAACTCTACTTCGTACATGAATGATATCTGGATTTATTTCTTTTAAAATCTTTTTTAAAGTATTTACTCTTGAAAATGCTGTGAAAATATTTTTACTACAAACATCAAATTTCACATGATTTCCACCATCAAAATCTATTCGATTTTCAAGTTTTCCACTGGCACTTATTACAAAAGATTCTATTCCTTTTTTTACAAACTCACGGTTTAGTTCAACAACACCTCGTTCAACTCCACCTTCATTTAATTCAGGAATAACTTGTACAATTCTCATATATTATAATTTCCAAGAAGGCTCAGGAACAATTCCCTTAACATCAATAATTATTTTTTCACCATTTATTATGTTGTCATACTCTTTTTGACTTAATGATTTAAATTTATCATGTCCAACTGCTACAACTATTGAGTCATATTTTTTTGAGTTTTCAAATGGATTTTCTACAAAAGTATAATCATAATAATCTTTATCTTTTTCATCAATCCAAGGTTCATAAACATCTATATTTGCACCATAATCTTTTAATTCAGAGATAATATCTACAACTTTAGTATTTCTTATATCTGGACAATTTTCTTTAAAAGTTAATCCCATGATTAAAATATTTGAATCTTTTATAAGTTTTCCAACTTTAATCATAAGTTTGATTGTTTTTTCAGCGATATATTTTCCCATTCCATTATTTATCTGTCTTGCACCCAAAATAAGGTTTGGTTTATATCCTAATTCTTCTGACTTAAAAGTAAGATAATATGGGTCAACACCTATACAGTGTCCTCCAACCAATCCTGGTTTTAGTTTAATAAAATTCCATTTAGTTGCAGCTGCTTCTATTACATCATTTGTATTTATATTCATAGTATCAAAAATTAAAGCTAATTCATTTATCAAAGCAATATTCACATCTCTTTGAGTATTTTCAATTACTTTTGCTGCTTCTGCTACTTTTATCGAACTTGCTTTATAAGTTCCTGCTGTGATGATTGATTTATAAAGTTCATCAACAACTATTGCAATTTCTGGATTTGAACCTGAAGTTATTTTAAGTATTTTTGTAACTGTATGTTCTTTATCACCTGGATTAATTCTCTCAGGAGAATACCCACAAAAGAAATCTTTATTAAAAATCATTCCTGATTCTTTCTCTAATTCAGGAACACAAACTTCTTCTGTTACACCTGGATATACTGTCGATTCATAGATTACAATATCATCTCTTTTTAATACTTTTCCAATAGTTTGTGAAGATTTAATTAAAGGAGTTAAATCAGGTCTATTCGTACTATCAATTGGAGTGGGAACTGTAACTATATAGATATTACAATCTTTTATATCATCTATATTTGTGCTATAAATCATCCCATTTTTTATTGATTCATTTACTTCATCACTTGTTAATTCCAAGGTTCTATCAAATCCACTATTTAGCTCATCAACTCTTGGTTTATTTATATCAAAACCTACTACTTGATATTTTTCAGAAAATGCATGTGCTAAGGGTAGTCCTACATAGCCTAGTCCGACTATACATATTTTTTTATTCAACATTTTTCCTTTATATTTTTACTCTTTTTAATATTTTTACAAAATCTAACTTTTCATCCATATCATTAATTATAGATGCTAATTTATGATATTTTGTATTCTCTTTTTTTGATTCTAATTCAATTATATTTATTTTAGCATCACTATTTGCTCTTACTTCACTTAACATTGAAGTAGAATCTATTGTTATGAAAAATTCATCACAAATAGCTATAAAATCGCCTATTGGATTTATATCTGGTTCTTTTGAATAAATAATTTTATAATTAAAATTATACTCATTAATTAGTGATTCAATCTTAGATGATGTTCTTCTTGAAGTAGTCACATATTTTAAATAATCAGGATACTTTTTAAAAATCTCATCTAATTTTTCTTTTATTACATGATAAGGCATTGTAAAAATGCCATTATCTCCACCAATTATTACAGCAAGAGATTTTTTATCTTCAATTTTCTTAATATAACCTTTTGGGCTTGGATACGACAGATTTAAAGGAATAGCCAATAAATTATCTAACAAAATAGGATGATCATGCTCTTGTGCGATTATATAATAAAAATTTGAGTATTTATAAGATTTCGGAAGCATTAATGCAATTGATTTTTTATTATATTTTTGAGATATCAACTTACTAAAATAATAAGTCCCTGAACCTGCACTAATAATTGCATCATAAAACTCTGGATAATAATTTTTATGTTCTTCAAAAAGAGAGTCTGTAAAAAAATCAAATCTATCAAAAATATAAGATAAAACTTTATGAAATTTTGATTTGAATTTTACTTCTAAAATATCATAACTAATATTTTTAATTTTACAAAAAGCTATTGATTGATTTAAATGCCCTGGTTTCCCATCACTTATTATTAAAATTCTTTTCATATATCTCTTTATAATGACTTTTAAACCTTTTGTGAGGCCAAAACCATTGTTTTTTATCTTCATATATTATAGCAGATATTGCATTAGCTTCCAATTGAGAAATTATTTTTATATCATTTTTTTCATTATCAGTTTTAATAGGAATAATTGGGTCATATATTTTTATTTTATATTTATAATTATCCTGATTAAAAATAGCAATTGGAATTATATAAGCATCAAATTTTCTAGCTAAATTTGCACTAGAAGATGTTTGATAAGCTTTTTTTCCTAAAAACACCACCTCTTCACCCTCTCTTGAATTAATATTTTGATCAATCAATAAAGATACTGCCTCTTTTTTTAACATTGCTTTTACAAGTATTTTTATAGCCCCTGATCTAAAAATAATCTTACTTCCTGACGTTTCTCTAGCTTTTATAATAAACTCATCTATCTCTTCAAAATTTGATTCCCTTGCTACTTGATACACAGGAATTACAAATCTATTAATATAATGACTAAGCATCTCTATATTTCCATAATGAGCAGAAATAAAAATTAAAGGTTTACCCTCTTTTTTTAAATTCTCAATAATATGAAGATTTTCTATTTGAACTGTTTTTCTAAGTTCTTCATCTGTAACATCTAAGTTTTCGATAAGCGATTGGACCCATAAAATCATATTAAAATAAGAGTATTTTTGAATCTCTTTAATTTCTAAATCTGATAAAGTATTTCCAAAAACAAAATCTAAATTTGTTTTTATTATTCCATTTGTTTTTTTTGCAAACAAATATCCAGAAGCTGCTATAAATCTAAAAAAGGCTCTTCTTAAAAATTTTGGCATTTTTCTTAGTATAAAAATAACTACTAAAAAAAGCTTATAAACCATTTTTTTCATCATAATATCTTTATAGTTAAATCTTCAGGGCTTTCTAATTTATCAATATTTGATTCAATCAAAAATGATTTATTTAATAAAGATATTAATAAAGTATTATTTTTTAATATATATTCAACTTTTGGTCTTGATAAATCTTGATTTATTGCAATATTTAAAGAAATCATAAAAGACATCCATTGAATAACTTGTAAAGAGGGTAAAAGTTCTTCATATTTTAAAATGTCATTTCTTATAGGAAGTGATTTTTTTGAAAATTTGATTGTATGTGCTACAAGAACTCTTGAAGTATGTAAAAAATCATAATTTAAACCATTTAAAATAAAATCAAATGCATTATCATTTGATTTGTAAAAATTTAGTGTTGAACCAATAGAATGAAGTTTTGAAGATATTACTAATAAACTTCTAAATTTATTATCAAGATTGTGTATTGGTTTTAAAACATCAAATATTTTCTTTGCATTATTACCTAAATATGCACTTTGTTTTTCATCAATTTGGAATCTATCTAATAAACTTCTAACACTTACATTAAAATTTTCTGGAAATTTATGATTTGAAGTTCTTAATAAATCAGCTAAATAAGCGCCCTCTCTTACTCCAACTCCCGAAGTAACAACCTCATCTATTTCTAATTCTTCTAAAATAGTTTTAAAGATAAATGCACCCTCTTTTATGGTATCAAATCTATCTTTTTTTACACCAAATGATTTTAAATCATCATTATTTTTAGCTATTGATATTTTGTTGAATAAACTAATTTCATCTCTTACTTTATACATATATTCATGTAATACATCTAAAGGATATTGATTTTTTGTCATTACAATCTTTGACAAAGATCTAATACTTCCTCCAATTCCTACAACTTTTTTCGGAATCTTTATTTCTAAATTTGAAATCTTTTTTAAATTATCTAAAATATATTTTTTAGCACCTTTAATATCATTTTTATTAAAATAAAGTTCTTTTATTCTAACTGTCCCAATATTTAAAGATATTGATTTTTCTACTTTCCCCTTATTTACAAAACAAAATTCAGTTGAGCCACCACCAATATCAACAGTTACAAAAGTATCATCATGAAGTAAGTTTAAAGCAGCAACCCCACCATAATATGCTTCTTTTTCTCCATCAATTACTTTTATATTTAATCCTAAATCTTTTGAGATTCTAGAAATAAACACATTTGAATTTGGAGCATCTCTTAAAGCTGATGTTGCAACACAAATAATTTTTCTTGATTTTAAAGCTGTAGATATATTTAAAAAAGATTTTAAAGATTCATATGCTCTTTGCATAGGAATTTCTTGTAAATTTCCATTATTTTCGTAGCACCCCTCAGATATTTTAACTCTGCTTTTTGTTTCATTTATTAAATTAAATGCGAATCTGCTACTTTTTTGTAGTACAACCATACGCATTGAGTTAGACCCAATGTCAATAATAGTTGTTACTTTAGACATTAAACTTCTTCTTCCATTAATTGTTCATACTTGAACTTTAACTCTTCCATCGTCTCTTGGTTATCTGGATCAATTATAATACAGTCAACTGGACAAACTTCAATACATGAAGGTTCTTCATAATGCCCTACACACTCAGTACATCTATCAGAGTCAATCATATAAATTGGATCACCCTCTTCAATAGCGTAATTTGGACACTCTTCTCTACATGCATCACATGCGATACATTCATCAGTAATAATTAAAGACATATAATTTTTCCCTAGTATAATTTATTTATGGTGGAGTTATAACCTAAACTTCTTTAATAAATTCTTTAACTAAATTAAACTTTTGCTTATTTTTTGAAAGTAATAAAGATTTATCTGTTTTATAAATGCATAAATCCTTACAAATATATAAAGATGCCGCAATATCAAACTCTCGTATATTCCCACAATATAATACAAAATCGTAATTTTCTGCATCACATAAAGATAAAGCAACTGCACCTAAAGATCTAAATTTTATGTTATTTTTTGATAATTCTTGACAAATCATTGGATATTTATAAGCTCTTTCAAAAACTGAAATCTTAGTTTTTAGAGTATTTATTGGAATTATTTCTTTATTTTTTGTAAGAGAAAAATATTTTATTTCATCATCAAATGCTCTATATTTTATAATTGAGGATACTAAATTAGTCACAAATCCAGCTATAGCTATTCCATCTTTTTGTAAAGCAATAGAAGTTCCATAATATGGTAAATTAGAATAAAAATTATTACTTCCATCAAGTGGGTCAATAACGATTGTAAACTCTTTATTTGTATTTAATAATCCACACTCTTCAGAGAAAATATTTCCAAAACTTTCTAAATATTTAATAAAAATATTTTCTGCAATTAAATCTATTTTTAAAGAATTATCCCCACCAAAACCAGTAATATTTGTGTATTCGTAATCATTTAAAGATAGATTTGTATTTATGTAAGTATGTAACTCTTTATTTGCAAGAATTACAGCCTCAATAAAATTTCTTTTATATAAGGCTGTAAGATTATTATTCATTTATTATAATAACTCTTTTATTATAGTTTTTGCAGCTTCTCGTCCATCAACAGCGGCGGTAACAGCTAAGTGAGCGCCTCTTTGACAATCTCCCCCTGCATATACTTTTTTGTTTGAAGTTTTGAAGTTTGAATCAACTACAATTCCGCCCCATGAGTTAGTTTCAACATTTAACTCTTTTAAAAATGATGGTATTTCAGGAGAAAAACCTAATGCTAAAATAATAACATCAGCATCTTCTAAATATTCACTTCCTTCAATTAAAACAACTTTTTGTCTTCCGCTAGTATCTGATTTACTCATAGATGTTTCAAGTAATTCAACTCCAACTGCTAAACCATTTTCAACTTTTATAGACTTAGGGCTTACATTAAACACAAATTCAACACCCTCTTCTTTTGCATTTACAACTTCTTTTTTAGATCCTGGCATATTTGCTTCATCTCTTCTGTAAAGGCATTTAACACTAGTAGCACCTTCTCTTACAGATGTTCTAACACAGTCCATAGCAGTATCACCACCACCAATTACGACTACTTTTTTATCTTCTACATTAATATATTGTGCATTTTTATTACCAAGATTTCTTTTTTGAATTCCTGTTAAAAAATCAATTGCAAAATGTACATTTGAAGATTTTTCACCTTCAATTTTTACTTCATTACTTTTAGTCGAGCCAATACCTAAAAATATTGCATCAAAATCATTTTCAAGTTCTGTTATTGATTTATCGTGTCCTATTTCACAATTTGTATGTAATTTCATTCCAGCTTCTAATAGCCAATTAATTCTTCTATCAATAGTTGTCTTATCAAGTTTAAATCCCGGTATTCCATACATTAAAAGTCCACCTGCACGATCTGCTCTTTCAAACATTTCAACATTAAAACCTTTTCTTAATAAAAAAGTTGCAGCTGAAATTCCAGCAGGTCCTGAACCTATAATTGCTACTTTTTTATCATTTTTATGTTCAGGAAACTTAAGTTTAATTCCTCTATCAAAGGCATCTTCTGATATAAAAGTTTCAACAGCACCAATAGAAATCGCTCCATGTCCTGTATTTAGTGAACAAGCACCTTCACATAAAACATCTTGAGGGCAAATTCTTCCCAAAATTTCAGGAAAAGGAGATGTCTCATTTGATAAAGCAAATGCCATATCTGGATTTTTAATAGCTGTTTGTTTTAACCATGCTGGGATATAATTTCCTAATGGACATCCTGTATGACAATATGGATCACCACATTGCATACATCTATCAGATTGTTCAACAGCTCTTTGTTTTCCAAATACTTGGTATACTTCATTAAAATCTTTTAATCTTTGAAGTACATCCCTTTTTTCAGGATTAATTCTTTCAAATTTTGTAAAGTTTAACATATCTCTAATCTCCCTTGTCCGGATCCAGTGGTAACACTGTCATATTTTTAGGTTTTACCATCCAGAAGTTTCTAATTTCTGCTCTAAAGTTTTGTAATATATTTTCAGCTATTTCACTTTGAGTTTCATGTAAATAGTCTAGTAATAATCTTTTTAAATATAATCTTTCTCTTTCAGTATCATCTGTATCAACTCTAACTGCTTCAATTAATTCTTGATTCATTTTATCAACAAAAGTTTTTTCAGGGTCATAAACAAATGCTAAACCACCTGTCATTCCAGCCCCAAAGTTAATCCCCGTATTTCCTAAAATTACAGCAATTCCACCTGTCATATATTCACAAGGGTTATCTCCTGTTCCTTCAACAACAGTAATACAACCAGAATTTCTAACCGCAAATCTTTCACCTACTGTTGCTCTGATATAAAGTTTTCCACCAGTTGCACCATATAAGCATGTATTTCCGGCACCAGCAAAACTGTTACCTTGATGTGCTGGATTTATGATAATTTTTCCACCATTCATACCTTTTCCAACATAATCATTTGCAACTCCATCTAGATGTAAATTCATACCTTTTGATAAAAATGCTCCAAAAGATTGACCTGCAATTCCTTTTAAATTTATATTTATAGAGTTTTCAGGTAATCCTTTATCTCCATAAAATCTTGCAATTTCTCCTGAAATTAACGCACCAAATGATCTATTTAAATTAGATATTTCAGTATTTACTTTTATTGGTGAATTTGGATTTTCTATTGTTCTGTGAACTTTTTTTAATAACTCTTTTTCAAATTTATTATCATCAAAAGGAGCATTTGTTGCTTTTTGACAAGTATCAATTCCCTCTATTCTTCTTAAGATATTTTGGAAATCAAATTTTTGTGCAAATTTATCATCAATTACTTTTAGTAAATCAGATCTTCCAACTATTTCTTCAATAGTTTTATAACCTAAAGATGCCAAAATATTTCTAACATCTTCAGCTATAAATGTAAAATAAGAAATCAATCTATCAACTGTTCCTGTAAAGAAATCTCTCAAGTTTTCATCTTGAGTTGCAACTCCAACTGAACACTTATTTGTATGACAAATTCTCAAAATTTTACATCCAAGAAGTGTTAATGAAGCTGTTCCAAATGCATAAGATTCAGCTCCTAGCATTGCTGCTTTTACAACATCTAGACCTGTTTTTAATCCACCATCTGTTTGTAGATGTACAAATTCTCGTAAATGATTTGCTTTTAAAGCATTATGAGCTTCAGAAAGACCCATTTCCCAAGGATTTCCAGCGTGTTTAATAGAAGTTAAAGGAGCAGCTCCAGTTCCACCATCTCCACCTGAAATGATAATTTTGTCAGCATAAGCTTTTGCAACTCCAGCTGCAATTGTTCCAACACCAATAGATGAAACTAATTTAACTGTAATTTTAGCTAATGGATTAATTTGTTTTAAGTCAAAAATTAACTGTGCTAAATCTTCAATTGAATAAATATCATGGTGTGGTGGTGGTGAAATAAGGGTAACACCTGCCACTGTATGTCTAAGTGTTGCAATTAAAGGCGTTACTTTATGACCAGGTAATTGTCCACCCTCGCCTGGTTTTGCACCTTGTGCAACTTTAATTTGTAACTCTTCTGCACTTCTTAAATATGCTGGCGTTACACCAAATCTTCCAGATGCAACTTGTTTGATTTTAGAATTTTTAATTGTTCCAAATCTTTTTGAATCTTCTCCACCTTCACCTGAATTACTCATACCACCAATTGTATTCATAGCAGTTGCCATTGCTTCGTGAGCTTCTGGTGAAATTGAACCCAATGACATAGCAGCTGTTGAGAATCTTTTGAAAATATCTTCTTTTGTTTCAACATTACTTACATCAATTGCCGTTCTATCTGAATTAAATTCAAAGAAATCTCTAATAAACTTTTTATCTCTATTATTTACTAAATCTCTTAAACCTTCAAAATCTGTAATATCTTCTTTCTTTGCAGCTTTTTTATTATGCATAGCCCTTGTAGTTGCTGGTCCATAATCATGGTATTCTCCACCATTATTGTATTTATAAAAACCACCTAAATCTAATGGGAAAATAGTATTTTCTTCTTTAAATGCATTATGATGCGATTTATTTATTCTTTCTTCAATATCAGCATATGTTAATCCACATAAATCACTATGAGCGCCAGTAAAACAGTCATTATTAATTTCATCACTTAAACCAATAATATCAAATAAACCAGAGTTTCTATACGATGCGATTGTACAAATTCCCATTTTTGACATAATTTTTAATAACCCAGCATTTACAGATTTTTGTGTATTTTTTAAATATTTTTGCATCTCATATTTAGTTGGTTTTTCCCTTTGGAAAAATGCAACCGTTGAGGCATACATCATATATGGATAAATAGCAGTACATCCAAATGCAACTAAAACAGCAGCCATATGTGGGTCATAAACTTCACCTGTAATTGCCACTATTGAAACATTATGTTTAATCTCTTCTTTTAATAATCTTTGATTAATATACCCAACAGCCATTACCGCTGGTATTACTTTTTCATTTTCATTAAGTGTTCTATCATCTAAAAGAATAACCGATACATCATCATATTTAACTGCTTTTATTACATAAGAAGCTAATTGTTCTAAAGAAGCTTTTAAATTTGTTTTAAATGTAGTAGAAAATACTCTATTTTTATAATATGAATCATATCTTGGTGATTTTTCATCTCCAAAAGAGTATAAAACATCATATTTTTCTTTCATTAAAATAGGACTTGTTACTTTTAATCTTCTTGCATATTCAGGTTTTTCATCTAATACATTATGTACTTTTCCAAATCCTGTTTCAAGTGACATAACCACTTTTTCTCTATATGGATCAATTGGTGGGTTTGTAACTTGTGCAAATTTTTGTCTAAATAAATCTGTAAAATTTCTATTTACTTGAGAGAAACATGCTAATGGAGTGTCATCACCCATAGAACCAACAGGTTCTTTTCCCTCTTTTGCCATTGGCTCAATAACTTGGTCTAATACTTCGTAAGTTATATTAAAGAATTTTTGTTTTTTCTCTAAATTTTCTAATTTATAATCTTTTATATTTAAAAAAGTATCTTCAATGTATTCTTGAACATAATCCATATCATCATTTAACCATTTAGAATAGTGTTGTGACGATTTTAAATAATTATTAATATCTTCTTCTTTTAATATTTTCCCATGTTTAAGGTCAAGTGCAATCATCTGTCCTGATTGTAATCTTCCTCTTTCAAGAATATTATCATCTTCAATTTCTAATGTTCCGTACTCAGATGTAATATATAATTTATCATCTTTTGTAATAGTATATTTTGATGGTCTTAATCCATTTCTATCAATTAAACATCCAATATGTCTTCCATCAGTTAAAGATACAGCTGCAGGTCCATCCCATGCTTCCATCGCAGTTGCTGTATATTCATAAAATGCTCTTAAATTAGAATCCATATGAGGAGCATTTTGCCAAGGTGCAGGAATTAAACTTCTCGCAGCTTTAAAGAAATCCACACCATTTGCTAATAAAAATTCAAACATATTGTCTAAAGATGTAGAATCTGAACCAATTGGTTGTAAAATTGGTAATAATCTTTTCATTTCAGATTCTGAGAAAATCTCTGATTTTAATTGTTCTGATTTTACTTCAACATTAAATCTATTCGCTTCAACAGAGTTTATTTCTCCATTATGTGCAATTGCTCTAAAAGGTTGTGCTAATCTCCACAAAGGTAGTGTATTTGTAGAAAATCTTTGGTGAAATAAAGAGAATGATATTTTAAAATCTTCATCTCTTAAATCTACATAAAAAGTCTTAATATGCGTAGGCATAATAAGCCCTTTATATGATATAACTTTTGAGGAAAAGCTTGGAATATAAAAGTCTTTGTCATTTATTAATTTGTGTTCACACTCTTTTCGTGTTAAATAAATCATTGCATCAAATCTTTTTGATGACATTAATGTATTAGGAACAACAAATACTTGTATTATTTGAGGTAAATTATCTAAAGCTTGTTGTCCTAAAGCATTTATATCAACAGGAACTGTTCTTACAAATACTACTTTTAAATCATTTATTTCACAGTATTCTGTAAAAACATCTATATCTTTTAAGTCTTTTGTAAAAATCATAGCAACAGCATATGTTTCAGGTAAATCTATACCTTTTTGTGTAGCGATTTTTCGCATAAAAGAGTCTGGCATTGATAATAATAATCCTGAACCATCTCCCGTTTTACCATCTGCTGCTACTGCACCTCTATGCATCATTCTTTCAAGTGAAGTTATTGCATCTTCTAAATTTTTATGACTCGGTCGGTTTTTCATGTCAGCGACTAAACCAAACCCGCAATTATCTTTAAAAGAAGTTAGTAAGTCTAAATTGCACCCCATCATTTTCCTTTATCTTTATATTAATCTTTATATTCCGTAATAAAATTGAATTGTAATATACTGCAAATTTGTTTAAATTAAGTTAATTACACAGAATACAGAATCTTTACGATGGCTCATTATACTATGAAAAAAAGATTTAATTTATATCATTCTGTATAATTTATATACAGAAGATAACTTTTATACAAAAAAATCATTTATGATAAAAAATCTACAATTATAAAATCACTTAACTTTTAACTATAGTTTTTTATATCAAATTTAAGAAGAGAAAAAATATGAAAAAATTAGTTATAGGAACTACAGATACGATGATTGCAAGACCTAAAAAAGAAAGGGATTTCTTCTTTTTCTTTTTTAAATTATAAAGTTTTCAAAAATAACTGCTGATACTTTTTTATCAATATTTTGAAAACTTTTTTTATCTTTAATTGTCCAAACAATAACTTCTAAATTTTTTTTCTTGCAAAAATCATAAATCGAACTATTTATTAACTTATTTTCTAAAGAGATAAAATCTGCTTTAGTTTTAAAAAATTTATATATAAAAACTGCTTTTTCATACTTTTCATACTTTTTAAACTTATTTGGAAAACTAGCAAAAATCAATCCTCTTTTTTGCTTAGGTTTATTATTTCGTAACCAAGATAAAATATCTTTTTCAAAAGAACAAATAAAATATTCCCCTTTATACACTTCTAACATTTCAAGTAAAATATTTTCTAATAAACCAACATTTTTATGTTTTTTTATCTCAATTACTAAAGGTATTTTTCCACTAATCTCAACGAGTAAATCTTTTAATAAGGGGATTTTTTCATCGCTTTCATATAGTTTTAAATCTTTTAAAAAATCATAACTAACTTCTTCAATTTTCTCTTTTTTATTACATAATCGATTTAAATCATCATCATGAAAAATCACTATTTGCTTATCTATTGTTATATTTATATCAAATTCAATTGCATAGTTTTTTTCCATAGCATTTTTAAAAGCTTGTATTGAATTTTCAGGAATTATTCTACTTTTATGTAAACCTCTATGTGCTATAAATCTATTTTTAAATAAATTCATAATGTATGCCTTTAGTATCACTATTTTTGGGTACGAATACAGCAAATTTTGCACCATCTTTTGTATTTCTAACTCTTAATTTTCCTTTCATATTTTTATCCACAATTATTTTTGACATATAAAGCCCTATTCCTGTTCCATTACTATCTTCTTTTGTTGTGAAATATGGCTCAAATATTTTACTTTTTGGCTCAACTAAAACTCCACCACCATTATCTTCTACATATAAAACAATATAAGTATCCTCTTCATAAGCAGTAATTTTTATATATGGATTTTTTATTTTTTTTTCTATTACTACATCTTTTGCATTATTAATGATATTTAATAAAACTTGTTGATATTCATTTAAATATGTTTTTAAAATAATATTTTTATCAATTTGTATTTCTAATTTAATATCATAATTTTTTAAAGTACTTGAAATTATATTTATTACAACATCAACAGTTTTATATAAAAAAAACTCTTCTTTCTCTTTTTTAGGCATAAAAAAATTCCTAAAATCATCTATAGTTTGAGACATAAACTCCAAAACTCTATCTGCTTCTAAAGATTTTTGATCCATTGTTTTAGAATCAAGGGCATTAATACTATATTTAAATTTTATAAACATTAAAATTGAAGATAATTCACTTAATGGTTGTCTCCATTGATGTGCAATATTTGAAATCATTTCTCCCAATGCTATAAATTTTGATTTTTGGACCAAGAATTGCTCTTTTTCTCTATTTTTTTCAATCTCTTTTTTTACCTTTTCTTCCAGTGATTGATTTAACTCTTCCAATTCTTTTGCATTTGAAGAAACCTTATTTTCATAACCTTTTAAAACCTTATCTATTTTTTCTGAGATAAATATTGATATTAAAATAGCAATAGATAAAAACATTACAAATAAAACTACATTTTGAACAACCTGATTTTTAATTCTTTTTTTCAAATCTTCAGTTTTTACTGCTATCTCATTTTCCATGTCATCTGTATAAATACCAACTGCAATAATCCAATTCCATTTTTCATAATATTTAAAATATGATATCTTTTGTTTTATTTCTTTTGTGTCTGGTTTTTTATAAGCATATTTTGTAAAAGATTCACCCTTATATCGTATATCTCTTAAAAAATCTTCTCTAAATTTTTTTCCATCTTCATCTTCATAATTTGTTGATATTAAAGTTCCAACTAAATCAAGTCTATTTGGATTTACTATAAGTTTTGCAAAATCATCTCCACCTTCCATATTTTTTACTTCATATACAAAAAAATAGTTACTTGTATTTTCTTCAAAAGTTATATTATTTAAAAGTCTAATAGCATCCATCTTTTGTTCTTCATCATCTAAATTTGATTTAACAATATTATAATTTAATATATCAAGAATAGTATTAATCTCTTTTTTTAATGTCTTTTTTTTATCTGAATAATACTCATTTATAAACTTTTCTGTTTCTACATCAAAATCACTATATGTATTTTTAACATAAAAATATGACATTGCAAAAACCATTGATGTCATTATTACAATAAATGTAAAAATAATAATCTTTGACAAATTCTTTTCTATAACTAAACCCAAAATAGTACCTTCTTAACCTAATTTTGCTATGATAACATATCTTTTATAATAAGGATTTTTATAAATATGCAAAATGATTTTATAAATAAACTCAATGCTTATTCTGTTTTATATGCAGAAGATGAAGATGGGATTAGAAATAATATAAAAGAGATTTTAGAACATCTATTTAAAGAAGTAACTTGCACAAAAAATGCTAGTGAAGCGTATATAAAATATCTTGAAAACAATCCTGATTTAATAATTACTGATATAAAGATGGGAAATGAAACTGGTCTTGATTTAGTAAAAAAAATAAGAAAGTCTGATTCAAAAACTAGAATTATTATAACATCTGCATATACAGATTTGGAATATTTACTCCAAGCAACAGAACTTCATCTAATAAAATACATAATTAAACCAATAACTCAAGATAAACTAATGGAAGCACTTGAAGGTTTTGTAAATAGTTATAATGACTCTAAAATATATAATTTAATACCTAATTGGATTTTTGATTCTAGTAAAACACTAGTTTCAAATGGAAAAGAAGATTATACTTTAACAAAAAAAGAAAATAATTTTTTAAAACTACTGCTTAGTAAAAATCGAATTATTACTTATGGAGAACTTGAAACAAATATTTGGGATGAAGATTCAATTATGACAGCAAATGCAATGAGGCTTTTTATTAAAAACTTTAGGAAAAAACTTCCTAAAGATTTCTTAAAAAATATTCAAGGAATAGGATATAAACTAGTTAGAGACTAGCTCTATCTCTTCTTTTTTCAATTCATCAAGTTTTACAAAATAAGCATGTCCTAAATAAATAATATAATACACAGCTGTAAAAAGTGTTGCAAATGGAATCATAGAAATAAAATATAAAAATAGTGTTCTAAGTCTAAAATTATTTGCCTCTTTTCCATAAATAATTTTATATTGTTCAGCACTTAAAATCGTAGAACTAACATCAAAATTTAGAAGCTTATGAAAAAAATAATAAAAAGGAATCGAAAAAGCAATAATATTTAAAACCGGTACAAAATACACTGGAATTAAAAGTATAAATAAAAACATCATCATAAATAAGCTTTTTAGCAAAACCAAAATAGATGAAAACAAAGTTCCATATCCATGTAATTCTAAATGGGAATAATATCTTTTATGTAAAATCCCTAAAATCATTGGTGTTAAAAACCCAATTACAATAATCGAAAAAATCACTGAAGCTTGAAGAATAATCACTGTTCCAATTGTATAAAGCAAAAATCCAGCAATCCAAGATGTAAATGAGTATTTAAATAAAAACACTATCAAATAAGTAAACCAAACAAAATAAAAGGGAGCATTCTCATCAATTATTACTTCTTGACCATTTTGAGATGCAATAGCAATTTCATGTAAACTTGAAATTCCAAAATCTGCTGCTGCAAAAAACAGCATATATAAAATAATCATCGTTGCAATCAAAGGAACTAAAGCAATTTTTAACATTGAACTTGAAAAAAAATCTTTTACACTTTTTAATATAATTTCTACTTCATTCATTTTATCTCCTATTTATCAAATCTTGTTCTATATTCACACTTTTGGCAAAGTTCTTCAACTAAAATATTGTTTTTAAAACCCTTTTGAATACCTTTAACTCGTTTTGAATTTAATATATCTGCTATTTGTGTACTATTCGTATTTCCAAGCTTCACACAAGCATTTTGGTCTAAACAACAAGGAATTACATCTCCATTTACTAAAACTCCAAAATGAGAATCTAAACCATAACAAAATCCAGTTTTTGAAACTATCTCATTTTCTAATGAAGGCCAAGAAAAATATTCATCAAAATTAAAAAATATTTTTCTTGCAATCCTTATATTTTTAGGCTTTTCAATATAAACTTCTTCAATATTTATACTTGAATCAAAAAACTGATTGATTCTATCAAAAACTTTTTTGTTAAACTCTTTTGCACTTTTTTCTTCATCTAAATTCCAAATTCTAAAATTTATAAAATATTCATGGTTTTTATTTTGGGCAAATTTTACAAAATCCAAAATTGGATTTAGATACTCATCTAAAGATTTTTTATGAGAATTTGCATTATAAGAGTTTATTGAAAAATTTATTTGTTTGATTGTTGGATTTGTAAGTGCCTCATAATGTTTTTCATTTATATTATTTGCAGTAGTTGTGATATTTACCTTTAAATCATGTTTTAAACTGATATTTAAATACTCATTTAGATTTGATAATACAAGTGGGTCACCAACAATATGATAAGCCAACTCCTTTGTATATGGTTTTAATTGAGCATTTAAATCATCAAATTTTTCTAAACTCATAGTTGCATTTGGAAGTATTTTGGGAGGACAAAATGTACATTTTAAATTACAAATATTTGTGATTTC
>JAQVLW010000005.1:37309-77639 GCA_028703945.1 Aliarcobacter sp.
CTGTGTCAAATTATTAATTTCATATATAGATTTTAAAGCTATCATTAAAGTTTTTATATAAATTACTAAAAAAAATATTAAATAAAAGTGGACTCTTTTGCAAGAGATGAAACTACTTTTTTATTCTCAATCTTAAGTATCCTATCACATAATGGAAGCATTGCTTCATCATGTGTTACCATAATAACTGCTACATTTTGTTCTACAGCTATCTTTTTAAGCATTTTAACTACGCTAATAGAACGTTCATTATCAAGAGCAGCAGTTGGTTCATCTGCTAATATTATTTTGGGTTTATTTGCTAATGCACGAGCTATTGCAACTCTTTGATTTTGACCACCTGATAGCTGAGATGGCATGGCAAGAGCTTTTTCACTAATATCAAAATATTTTAAAAGTTCCATTGCTACTTTTTCTGATTCTTCTTTTGTCTGTCCATTTGTTTGAGGCAAAAGAGTTATATTATCTATAATATTTAGAAAAGGAATAAGATAATGTGCTTGAAAAATAAATCCTATTTTTTCCCTACGAATCTTTCTTGTGTCTTTATTTAACCATTTATTATCATATACTTTCTCATTCCCAAGCCATATTTGACCACTTGTGGGTTCTTCAACACATCCTATCATCATAAGTAATGTAGTTTTCCCCGCACCACTTGGTGCAATCAATGCTATTAATTCTCCTGTTTCTACACTAAAAGATGCTTTATCCATAATATCAACAAAATTATCACCTTTCCCAAAACTTTTTACTAAATTTTCAACACGAATACTTTGTTTATTCATATCATCCTCCTATTGCAGCTGCTGGATCAGCACTTATTACTTTTTTTACACCTATAAAAGATGATAAAATAGAAGCAATTATAACTACAATAAAAAGTAGCCCAGCGTCAGAAATTTCCAATACAACTCTTTTTGGAAACTTCTCATATATTAAATGAGAAAAAATATTTCCTGAAATAAAAGCGATAATACCAAGAAGAAGCGTTTCTTCTACAATCATCTTTATAATTACACTATTTGGAATTCCTATAAGTTTCATTATTGATATTTCTTTCATCTTTTCAAGGGTCATAGTGTATATTATAAGAGCTATTATAATTGTTGAAACTAAGATAAGAATACCAGTAAATAAGCCTATTTGTTTTGCTGCTCTTTCAATAAGATTTTTTGCTAAAATATCTTCTTGTTCTTTTTTTGTATATACACTTTTATGTTTCCATTCTTTTATATTCTTTGCAACTTCATCTGTGTTATATCCGTTTTTTAGTATCGCTATTATTGCATTTACCATAGTCGTATCATTTCCAGTTATTCCACGTTCGCGATCATTTCTTACCCTATTATTAGAATATGAAAATTGATTTTTTTGTGCATCTTTTAAGCTGATGTAAACCAATAAATCGCCTCCTGAAGATACTGTCTTCTCTGTTATTCCGACTACTTCATACTTATCTCTTGCAAGTATTAACTCATCATGGAGTTTAAATCCTGTTTCTTTAGAAACAACAATTTGGTAATGATCTTTTGTTAGCTTCCTTCCTTCGATTAGTCTATCTGGATTTATTGGATTTATATTACCAAAAGGATCATAACCAACAGCCATAACTCGGATAGGCATACTACCTTTTGGAAGTTGTATATTTTGAAATGTTATAGCTTCACTATACTTCACTCCATCAATAATACTTATAGAATTTTTCAAATCTTCATGGACTCTTGATGATTCAGCAAAAGGACCTAAAGTATCTTCTTGAACTATCCACAAGTCTGCATTTATATCATTAATTAATATCTCTGCATCAACAACCATCCCTCTGTATACGCCCATCATAATAAGTACTATTCCAAGAAGCATACCCACACCCATTGCAGTTACTAAAAACTTTCCAAGAGAGTGAGATATATCTTTTTTGGCTAGATTAATCATTGATGAACCCTCATTCCTTCACTTAAAGATTTTTTACTATTATCTGGAATAATTATAATATCCTCTGTTTTTATACCACTTATTATTGAAGCTTCACTATCACCTTTTGCTTGAATATTGAGTTCTTTAAAATAAGCTTTATTATCTATTAAAGTCCAAACTCCCTCTTTCCCATCTTCAATTTTTAATGTATTTAGAGGAATTGTAATTGCATTAGATATTGTTTTTACATTTATTGTTACTCTAGTTTGTTCATTAATATAAAAAGGTATTGGTAATTCATCAAATGATACATTTATTTCTCTTTCTTGAGTTACCGCATCACTTTGTGCAACAATTCGATTAACATATCCAGTGAATTGTTTTTTACTTTGAGAACGAAGAGTTATTTCTGCTTTTTGTCCAACTTTCACATCACCACTAATTTTCTCATCTATATAAGCTCTTATCCAAAGAGTTTTAGGATCAACAATTTTTAAAATAGTCGTAGAAGAAGCAACATTTTGTGCTAATTCTGCACTTTTAGATATTACATAACCATCAACTGGAGAATAAATCTGAAATCTAGATAATTTTGTTTTTAAAGAATCTGCATTTTTTTGCGTACGTTGAACTTCTATTTTACTTGACTCAATACGAACTAAGGTAGCTTCTAACTGTGCATTTAATGCATTTAAATCAGTTTTTGCTTTATCAAATTCAGATTTAGAAACAAAAGATTGTTTAACTAAATTTTCATATCTTTTATAAGTAATCAAAGCTAATTCTTTTTGAGTGTTTAAGCTCTCACTTTCTTTTATTAGTGCCTTAAGCTCAGATTTTGTCTTCTCAACACTTATAAGCATTTCTTGAACTAATTCGGGCATATCAACGGGATCTATAGTAATTAGTAAATCGCCTTTTTTTACCCATTGTCCTTCATCCGTAAGAATTGATATAATTTTTCCTCCTGTTTGAGCTGTAATAGAATATATATCCTTAGCACTTACATTACCTATTCCAAATACTTTAATATCTAGATTAGCCACTTTAGGTGAAAGCGTTTTATAAGTAGTTTTAACAATATAAACATTCTTGTAAAAAAGAAATCCTCCCACAATGGCAAGTATTATAATTATTATATATTTAATTCTTTTATTCATTATATTTTCCTTTTAAATAATCAACTTGATCTATAGATATACTTTTAGTGTAATATGCTTCAAGTAATTCTAATTGCGCAGTTAAGATTAATGACTCAGCATCAAGTAGCTCTATATACGTTGAAAGACCTTCTTTATATCGTCCTTCTAAAACATCTTTTGTATCAGTAGCCCAATGAAGTTGAGCTTGTTTTGAGGCAATAGTTTTATCATACCGAGCAATATCAATAAGTAAATTCGATAAATTTTCTTTAATAGTTAGTATTTTAGATAATTGTTCTTGTTTTGCTAATTGAATATTAATTTTTGCTTTTTGTGTTTCTGCTTCTATTCTTCCTCCACTATAAAGGGGAACAACAACTGTAACACCAATAGTTGAAGTGTTATATTCATTTAAAGTATTAAAATGATTATAAGAAGCAACCCCATCAATTGAACCATAATGAGAAGCCTTTGCAGATTTATATAAAAGTTTATTTTTATCTATATTTAATGCATCTATTTTTAGTTGAGAATTATTATTTAAAATTTCCTCTTCTAATGAATCTGATTCAAAAGAATAATTTTTCTTTATAATATCTGATTCAAAAGTAGTATCATCTTTTATTTTTTCTCCAATATATAGAGAAAGCGATTTTTTTGTTTTATCAAATGAAGCTTGTGCAATGGCTAAATTTTCTTCTGAAAGATAAACTGCTGATAAAAAACGGCTTGAATCTGCTTTTGTTTTAAAACCTTGAGCAACTAGTGCTTGAGCTTGCTCGTAATAAGCTTTTTTAGAATCCAAATCTTTTTTATGAACTTCGATTGCTTCTTTTTGAACAACAATTAGTTTATACAAAGATTTTATTTTATAAACCATAAATGATTTCATATCTTCTAAAGATAATGTAGCTATATCTTCCTCTATTTTTAAAGAATCTACTTTAAAAGAAGTTTTTTGGAAATCCCATATCTTTTGCTTTAAATTTGCACCTGAGTACCAAGCATCTTTTTCTTTAGTATAAAAAGCACCATTTGAAGAACTCGTATATGTTTGAGAAAAATCGTATTCTCCTTGCAGATTTATTTGTGGTAAATTATCAGCAAAAGTTGCATCATAATTTTTCTGCGATAGCTCAATTTTTAAAATAAAAGATTGAATATCTGGATTGTTTAAAAGAGTTTTTTCTATGCTTTGTTCTAAACTCAAAGTTTGAGTATAAGCACATGAAAAAAATAGGCTTAATAGTAATAAGCTTTTTTTCATTTGGAATCCTTTTTCTAAATAATATAATGATTGTACTCTTCTCATATTAGCTTAATGTTAGGATAAAGAATTATTTATTAAAGATTAAACTAAAACAATTACTTTTTTCATCTGATATAACCTCAATTTTTATATTCATAGCATCACACAAACGTTTAACTATATCTAATCCTATCCCACTGCTATTTTGTTCACTATAATTTCGATTAAAAATTTTATTAGTTTCATTAATTTCAACACCACTATTTCTAATATGTAATATTTTATTCTCTGTATAAATATGTACATATCCATCATAACTATTATATTTACATGCATTAGAAATGATATTGTGCAACACTTCTTTTAAAGCATTAGGATTTGTGTCAATAATCAAAGAGTTCTTTGAAATATCAAATGTTATATTAGGATAACTAGGCTCATGAAGATGAACAACTTCCCGAACAATATCAAATATATTTACAAATATGATTTGAAAAGTTCTTTTTTCAAGTAAAACTGTTAAGTTTTCATGTAATTCTGTAACGGTATTTATACTTTTATTTAATCTTTGAATAGCTTTAATATTTTTTATTTGTGGATCTTTTTCAAGTAATTTAATATTTAATTTCATCGCAGTCACTGGTGTATTTAAATCATGAATTAAATCTTTTGCAAATTTATCTAAAGTTTCAATACTTTCTTTTAAAGGCTTTAACGAACTTTTCGCCAAATAAAAACTAAGTGTTGCAAATATAAATAGTAATAAAAGTTGAACGACTATAACTCTTAATAATAATTCATAAACTTCATTATTAAAATTTTCATCAGATTTAAAAACTTGAAGATATGGTTCATTATTGGACATGGGAATAAGCTTTGTAAATTCTTTATCTATTTTCTCAAAGTTCCGAATATCTATATATTTATTATGTGTATCAACAAATTTATGATGATATTCCTTAGCATAATTATTACTACTATCCCTTATTTTAATATAACGGGCATATGTAATTAAAGAAAATTCTTCTGCTTTTAAATATCCTTCTTTCATTTGTTGAAAATAAAAAAATCCAGCAACTAAAATAAGTAATGCTACACTAAAAAAATAAGTAATGAAAAACTTTAAAAAAGCATTCTTTTCATGACGATGCAAAACGATATCCTATACCTTTTATTGTTACAATTGGTAAGCCAATTTTACGTAAATTAGTAATATGTACACGAAGAGCCCCTTCGCTCATCTCTTTATAATCAGCTAAAGAATCAATTAGAAAATCTTTTGTCAAAGTAGTATTCATATTTTTAAAAAACAATAAAACAAGCTTTAATTCATAAGGGGTTAAAGGAATGAAAATATTTGATTTATAAAGTTCATTTTTTTCTATAAAAAAATGAAAATCATTAAGAATAAGTTCATTACTATAAGTGTGATACTGTTTTTTTAAAATAGCATTTATTCGAATAATCAACTCATCAAAATCAAAAGGTTTTTTTATATAGTCGTCTGCACCAACATCAAAGCCTTTTGATAAAGATGCAATATCATTAAGTGCAGTAAGAAATATTGCAGGAGTTTTGTCACCACTATCTCTTAAATTCTTTAGAAGTTCAAAACCATTAAACAAAGGAACATTAACATCTAATAGAAATAAATCGAAATTCTGTAAAAAAGTTTGATTCAAAGCTCCTTGAGAATTAACTACATGAACAATATCAAAGTTTTCACTTTGTAAAAGCTCAATAAGAGATTCTGCTAACACATGATCATCTTCTAGTAATAATAATTTTATCATAAAGAATAATATCTAAATTAGTTCTTATTGAGTTTAGAATTTATAACTAGATACAAATATTTGTCTGAATATATAATAAATACTTCTCACCATTAATGAGCATATTTACTATTATTTCACCCATTGCAAGTATTTTATTTTTCTTGATAAAAATACAGTTGCCATTTGTAGTGTTTTAAAATAGAATTTTTAGTAATAGTTGAGACAAATTGAAACCATAAAAAGCCCAATTTGTCGTATTTTATGAGATATTTTGAGATGTATTGTTATTGTTTAGGAAGTAATTTCATAGGAACTAAATTCCTTATTCGATTTTTTAATATTAATTAGTAAATTTTTCATAATCTTAATTTATTCACTGTACTTTATTAAAAATTTCTAATTTTCAAATAAATCAGGAATAAGATACCCAGATAATTTACTATTTAACTTAAATCTGAGTTTTCCACGCGGACTATCTGTTTCTAAATAATCTTCCTCTAAAAGCTCTTTTACAATAGATATTGAAGTAGGTGCACTTACAGCTAAAACCTCTTGAGCTTCTCCTCTCATTACTTCTCCATGAATTAATAGATGTTCCAAAAGCTTATTTGAATTTTTAGGTAAGGGTTTCACATTATGAAGTAAACTTTTTTGTGAAAGTTCTACGAATGCTTTAATTTTTGTTGACATTGAGTCCAATTTTAAATACTGGCTCATAAATAATACTTGGTCTAATGCAATATCTAACATAAACTCCAAAAATGCCTCTAAACCTTTTAATGTCAAAGGACCTCTTCCATCATTGTATCCATTGAATTGTTCATCTGCTTTTGCTAAAAACTTTCTATAATCTTCTTGATTACGAGCTAAGCCTCTTGATATATTCCATAGACCATATCCTTGAATATTTGAATGAAATAGTAAATAATCTAAATAAAGCCTTGATACTCTACCATTCCCATCATAAAATGGGTGAATATAAGTTAATCGATGATGTGAACATAAAGCATAAATTAATTTCATTGTATGAGTTGAATGTTTAGACTGATTGTATAATGTCTCAAACTCATTGAAACAAGATTGCAATTCATTACTTTCAGGTGGTATATGTTGACCTACGCGAACATAGCCTTCTCTTAATTTACCAGGTATCATTTCCACTTCTAAATCACCATTTTTAATATTTAAAGCATACTTCATTTCTTCTTTATTATAAAACACGTTATGGATTTCTAATATTTTTTCTAATGAATATGATGGAGTAGATATATCTAATGTACTTTCAAGATATTTTTGTACTTCAATATGTACTAATGATAATTGTTGCATACTCTTCTTTTTATCATCTTGAGAAAAATCATTTTTCATTGCTCTTTCAATATCAATTGGATGAGTACCCTCAGATTCAATTTTGTTAGAGTAATATGAATTTATTGTACGTAAATTATCTTTTATTGCATTGATTACATGAATATTTAAATTACCTGTTAACTTGGCGCTTTCAATTATAATACGTTCTGCTTTATTAATTATCTCTTGCTTTAAAGAATAGTGTTCTGTTTGAGGTATAATTGGAGTTGTATACATTCGTAACCTTTTTATATAAAAAAACCATTTATAGTTATTCTTTTTTAAATAGTTTTTTTAAATCTATTTATCTAAAAAATATACCATAAGATGGGTATTATGTCAAGTTTATCATATAAGTATTTTACAAATATTTTATAAGGTTTTTTAAAAACTAATAGATGCTAATGAATTAATCAATTAAACACTCATTTTCAATTTGTCTAACCAATCAGCATACCATTGAACTAGTTCTTTTTTCTCTTCAAAATATTTATATTTTGATTCTCTGTTGTAAGCTGCTTTAGTTTGATTCCTTTCTTTATGAGACAAGCAAGATTCAATAATATCTGAATGAAAACTATGTTCTTTATATAATTCATGTGCTATTGTAGAAAACATACTTCTAAAGCCATGGAAAGTGTGTTTATCTTGATAGCCTAACTTATTTAATGTATTTGATAATGTAGCTCCTGAAACTCCTCTATCATTCTTATATGGAGAAGGAAATACAAATTTACTTTTATGTCTTGAAAAAGGTTCTATTTGTTTTAGTATATAAATTGCTTGAGTTGGTAATGGGCAAACAAAATCTACTTTCATTTTCATCTTTTCTTTTGGTATTGTCCAAATACCTTTTTCTAAATCTATATTTTCCCAACACATAAGTCTTATATTATCACTTCTAACAAATACATAAGGAATTAATTTAAATATAAATATTGTACTTATTTCACATCTTAATTTTTCTCCTATTAAGTTTATATCAATAAGTAATTGTTTTATATCCTTTGGTTCAGTTAATGCAGGAAGATGAGTATCTTTTTTATTTGGAACTAAAACAGCATTTTTATCTATATCAGCAATTATATTATGTTCTATATACTCTTTAGTAACTGCATACATATATATTTTATTTATTATCGATAAAAGCCTATGAGCTGATTCTATAATTCCTTTATTTTGCATTTTTTCTAAAGCAGTTATAATATCGACTCTTTTTATATCTTTAATTGCAACACTACCTAACCAATTTGTAATATTTTTTAAAATTCTTGTATTTTGAATAATCGTTGCTTCACTAGAACTTTTTTTCCTTAATTCAATCCATTCATCTACAACATTTTGCAAAGTCAAAGATTCTGAAGCTTTTTTAATTCGTTTTGCTGAAATGGGATTGATATTATTAGCTAATAATTGCCTAGCTTCTTCTCTTTTCTCTCTTGCTTCTTTTAAAGTTACTTCTGGATAAACACCAAAAGACATACTAAGATTTTTATTTCCATATCTAAAATCATATCTCCATACTTTAGAGCCATTACCTTTAATAATAAGATACAAACCTTTTCCATCTGCTAACTTATTTTTTTTTATTGCTTTTTCATTTGAATTAGATTTTTCTAATTCTTTCTTTAACCGCTCAAATTCTTCATCAGTAGTATATTTAGCATTTTTAATCTCTGTATCACTAAGAGGTTTTGATATTTTTGGCATTTTTAAGGTACTCATCTTTTAATAATTCTTATAGTACCTGAAATATTACCTAAAAAAAACTTGATTTAGTCTAATTTATTATGATTTAATATGATGTAATGTGAGATTTTAAAGTAGGAATAAGCCCTATAAATTGGGCTTATTTGATTAGATAATTAGTTTTTTGGGAGTAATTTAACAGGAACTATCTGGAATTCATCCATATTCCAAACATTGTTTTTCACGTATGGTTCATTTTCTAACCATTCATCTAATTCTTCATCTGTTTCAAAATCAATATATAAAGTTGATCCAACCATTAGATCATCTTCTATTAATGCACCAGCATTTAAGATTTTACCTTCAGCCATTAATTTTCTAGCACCTTCAATATGAGCTTCTCGAGATTCTAATCTTCTTTCTAGTGCATTTTCATTGTCATAAGCTATAACTAAATATTGCATTTATTTTCCTTTTTTTATTTAATTTTATCATTTTATCATAATAATAAAATGATAAAATTAATTTATATCATTTTGATTGCGAATAAAAAAGTTAATGGGTATACAATTACATTAAAATATCTCAATATTGGTGTCATTTTCACATTTATTGCCATTATTTCTTCAATAGAAACTCCATTTGATAATTTCTTCATAATAACCAATTTAAAACTTATATCTAAAAATTTTACTATAAAAATCGAACTCATCCAAAAGCCAAAATTAGTAAAATAAAAAGATAAAAAAATTGTATAAAAGAAAGTTATATGCATAATAAAATATAAGAAAATATTTTTTTTAAATAGTAAAAAATTATTAATCAAAACTCCATATAAAGAATCAGCTTTTTGCCAATTTGATTCAATAAATTCTAGAGAAATAAAAATAAAAAGTAATAAGAATATATCCATAAGAGCAAAATTCAATAGGGAAAACCCTATTGAATAGAATTAATGTTCAGAAAATTTAATTTTTTGGTTTTTGTAAAGACCAGTTCCAACGGGAATTGTTCTACCAATAACAACATTTTCTTTTAAGTCTTCTAACATATCCATTTTAGCACTAATTGCAGCTTCTGTTAAAACTTTTGTAGTTTCTTGGAATGATGCGGCTGAAATAATAGAGTCAGATGTAACAGCAGCTCTTGTGATACCTAATAATAAAGGTTCAGCAATTGCAGGATTTCCACCAAGTTTAATTATTTTTGCATTTTCAATTTTAAATCTTTTTTTAGAAATCATATCACCAACAATGAATTTAGTGTCTCCACCATCTAAAATTGAAACTTGTCTTAACATTTGAGAAGTAATTACCTCAATATGTTTATCAGCAATATTAACACCTTGAGATCTATACACTTGTTGTACTTCAGAAACAATGAAGTAATGAAGTGCTTTTTCTCCAAGAATTCTTAATACATCATGTGGAGATGTTTGACCATCAGTTAAAGCCTCACCAGCATGAACAAACTCACCCTCATGTACAAGAACTTGTTTAGATTTTTCAACTAAATATTCTGTATTATTTCCTAAACTATCTGAAATAATAATTCTTTCTTTATTTCTTAATGGTTTTCCAAATGAAACAACACCATCAAATGATGCAAGAACAGCAATATTTTTTGGTCGTCTTGCTTCAAATAGTTCAGAAACTCTTGGAAGTCCCCCAGTAATATCTTTTGATTTTTGAGTTGCTTTTGGCGTTTTACCAATAATATCTGCAACTTCTACTCTTTTACCTTCTGCAACATTCAATGAAGTTTTAGGGTCTAAAGAGTATCTAATAATCTCTTTATCATCAGTTACTAAAATAATAGTTGGTTTATATCCACTTGGAATATATTCATTAACAACTAGCTTAGAAGTTCCTGTTAATTCATCAAATTGTTCTGATACAGTAAGTCCTGGAATAATATCTTCAAATGAAATTGTTCCTGCTTTTTCTGCAATAGTTGGATTTGCATACGGATCCCATTCTGCAATTACAACTTGTTCAGATGTTTTAGGTGTAGTAATTACTGAGTCTTTTTCAACTTCTGTATTATCATTTAATTCAATTAATGAACCACGTGCTATATAATGTCTTAAAGCTTCTCTATCTTCAGCATCAACAATAACAGCAAATACACCTTTATCTGTTACTACGTCACCAGCTTTAATATCGTGTCTTCTTTCTAAATAATCACCAGTTAATTTATAATATTTAACTAAACCTTTTGCACCAGAAATTATTTTTGAAGTAATAGGAGCACCATCTTCAACTTTTAATTCAGAAGCAAAAGGAATTCTATTTGGAATATTCCATCCATCTTTAATCATTTCAACTATTGATTCATTTTGCTCTACTTCTTCTCCATCTTTGTATGGTAAATATAATTTACCTTCGATTTTTCCAGAAATACCAGCTAATTCATTTGCTTTTGCAACATCATTTTTTCTTAAAAAATATTTTTTCTCTTCTTTTGTGTTTTTAATAGTTAAAATAATTTCTTCATGTAAAGTTTCAACTGTTACTTTACCTTTAAATGGTGCATTAATTTTTGGCTCAACTAATAAAACACCAGCATTTCTTCTATTTGCTACAATGATTTTTCCATCAGATTTAACATATTTTTTAATATTATAGTATCTAATGAAACCTTCTTTATCAGCTTTTAATTCTCTTTCAGTTTGAGTTGCACTTGCAGTTCCCCCAACGTGGAAAGTTCTAAGTGTCAGCTGAGTTCCTGGCTCTCCAATTGATTGAGCAGCAACAACTCCAACAGCTTCTCCTGGTTTTGCTTTTCTTTGCTCTCCAAGGTTTAGACCATAACATTTTGAACATAAACCATTTTCAACTTTACAAGTTAATGGAGTTCTAATTACTACAGATTTAACTTCAGCTTCAGTTACAAGTTTTGCATCTTCTTCTGTTATTAATGTTCCCTCTGTAAATAAAATCTCATTTGAAATTGGATCAATAATATCTTCAGCGATAACTCTACCTGTAATTCTTTCTTCTAATGACTCAATTAATTCATTTCCTGAAGTAATATCAGTAATTTCAATACCTTCATGAGTTCCACAATCTTCAACTGTAATTCTTACATTCTGAGAAACATCAATTAGTTTTCTAGTTAAATATCCAGCATTTGCAGTTTTTAAAGCTGTATCCGCAAGTCCTTTTCTAGCTCCATGAGTTGAAATAAAGTACTCAAGTACATTTAAACCTTCTCTAAAGTTTGAAATAATTGGTGTTTCAATAATAGAACCATCTGGCTTAGCCATAAGTCCCCTCATACCAGATAACTGTCTAATCTGTGCAGCAGAACCCCTAGCCCCAGAATCGGCCATCATATAAATAGAGTTAAATCCATTTTTATCAGATTTAACCAATTCCATCATTTCAGAACCAAGTCTATTATTAACTTCTGTCCAGATATCAATAATTTTATTATATCTTTCTTGTTCAGTTAATAAACCTTGAGAAAATTGTTTTTGAACTTCAATAACTTCTTTTTTAGATTTAGTAATATGCCCAACTTTTGTTTCAGGAACTCTAATATCATCAATTGAAATTGAAATACCAGCAACTGTTGCATATCTAAAACCTAGATTTTTTAAGTTATCTAAGAATCTTGGAGTTACTTCATATCCACCATGTTTATAAATATAATCAACTAAAGTACCAATATCTTTTTTCTTTAAAATTTTATTCCATAAATTTGCAGGTACAAAATCAGGTAAAATTTCATGAATAATTAATCGTCCAACAGTTGTATGGATAACTTTATCATCTAATTTTGTTCTAATTTTTGCATGTAAATCTATTTTATTCATATCTAAAGCGATTTTAACTTCATTTACATCAGTAAATAGTTTATGTTCACCTCTTACACCATCTTTTTCTAATGATAGATAATAAATACCTAAAATCATATCTTGTGATGGTACAGCAATTGCTCTTCCTGATGCAGGAAGTAGAATATTCATAGAAGACATCATTAAAATTTTTGCTTCTGCAACTGCTTCTTGTGATAAAGGCACGTGAACTGCCATTTGGTCACCATCGAAGTCGGCATTGAAGGCAGCACAAACTAATGGGTGTAATCTAATTGCTTTTCCATCAATTAAAACTGGGTGGAAAGCTTGAATAGAAAGTTTATGTAGAGTTGGAGCTCTATTTAACATAATCGGGTATTCATCAACGATTTCATTTAGACATTCCCAAACTTCGTTTGCTTCTCCTTCAATCAATCTTTTTGCAGCTTTTAAAGTTGTTGCATAACCTTTTTCTTCTAACTTAGCCATTAAATGTGGTTTAAATAACTCTAAAGCCATTTTTTTAGGAATACCACATTGGTCCATATTTAATGTAGGTCCAACAACAATTACAGATCTTCCAGAGAAGTCAACCCTTTTCCCAAGTAAATTTTGTCTGAATCGTCCTTGTTTACCTTTAATAATTTCTGATAAAGATTTTAAAGGTCTTTTATTTGCACCTTTAACTGCATTTGCAGTTTTTCCATTATCAAATAAAGCATCAACTGCTTCTTGAAGCATTCTTTTTTCATTTCTAATAATGATTTCAGGAGCATCAAGTTCTGTTAATCTTTTTAATCTGTTATTTCTGTTTATTACTCTTCTATATAAGTCATTAACATCAGAAACTGCAAATTTTCCACCATCAAGTGAAACAAGTGGTCTTAAATCAGGTGGTAAAACTGGTAATTGAGTTAACATCATCCATTCTGGTTTATTACCTGAATTTAAGAAATTTTCAACAACTTTTAATCTTTTAATTATAGTTTTTCTTTTTGCCTCAGATTTTGTAGAACCCATTTCTTCTTTTAAAATAGTTAATAATTCAAATAAATCAATAGTTTCTAATAAATCTCTTACAATTTGTCCACCCATACTTGCTTCAAAACCTGTGTGTTCAAATAAGTCAGCAATAGTTCTATATTGTTCTTCATTTAGAATATCATATTTTAAAACTTTTTTAGTTTTTTCATTATCATAAAAAGCTTCACCAGCTTCACTTACAATGTATGCTTCATAATATAATACTCTTTCTAAGTCTTTTAGTTTAACACCTAATAATGTACCAATTCTAGTAGGAAGTGATGAAACCATCCAAATATGAGCAACAGGAGATACTAAATCAATATGTCCCATTCTGTGTCTTCGTACTTTTGATGAAGTTACTTCAACTCCACATTTTTCACAAACAACACCTTTGTATCTCATTTTTTTGTATTTACCACAAAGACATTCATAATCTTTTACTGGTCCAAAAATTTTCGCACAAAATAAACCATCTCTTTCAGGTTTAAGTGTTCTATAGTTGATTGTTTCAGGTTTTTTAACTTCACCACAAGACCAAGAAAGTATTTTCTCAGGACTTGCAAGTCTTAATTGAAAAGCCGCAAAATCTTGCGGTCTTTCTAACTCTTTTATTTCAATAGGTTGTAATAATTTTACAGTTTTACTCATTGTTTTCCACCTCTCCAAAAATCTCTACATCTAATGCAAGAGCTTTTAATTCTTTTGTTAATACGAAGAATGTTTCAGGAACACCAGAATTAGGAACATTTTCACCATTTGCAATAGCTCTATAAGCACGAGTTCTACCTTCAACATCATCTGATTTTGTTGTAAGCATCTCTTTTAGTACAGCAGTTGCACCATAAGCTTCTAATGCCCAAACTTCCATCTCTCCAAATCTTTGCCCACCAAATAGAGCTTTTCCACCTACTGGTTGTTGTGTAACTAAAGAATAAGGTCCAGTAGATCTAGCATGAACTTTTTCATCAACTAAGTGGTGAAGTTTAAGCATGTACATATAACCTACATTTACTCTTTCCATCATCTTGCTACCAGTTTTCCCATCATAAAGAACACATTTTCCATCAGTATCAATTTTTGCTAATTCAAAAAGTTTAATAAACTCTTCTTCTTTTAGACCATCAAAAATTTGAGTAGCAAATCTAACACCTTTTGACCAATCTTGACCATATTTAATTATTTCATCATCACTTAACTTATCCATAAATGCTTTACCATTCATAAGTTTTGCAACTGAAGCAATTTCTGTCATTTTAGCTCTTAGTTCAACAATAAAATCAGCTTTCTTAGCTTCAAAAACTTCTTGAATTTGAGCTCCAAGTTTTTTACCAACTAATCCTAAATGAACTTCTAAGATTTGTCCAATATTCATCCTTGAAGGAACCCCAAGTGGATTTAAAATAACATCAACTGTTGAACCATCTTCTAAGTATGGCATATCAACTTTAGGAACAATATTTGAAACGATACCCTTGTTTCCATGTCGTCCAGCCATTTTATCACCAACTTTTATTTTTCTCTTAGTTGCAATATAAACTTTAACTTGTTTAATAACACCTGAAGATAAAATATCATCATGTTCTAAAACTTGAAGTTTTTCTTCATGTTCATCTCTTAAATGAGCTTTTTGTTTAATAAAATGTTCTTTAATATCATTATATGTATTTTCAATATCTTTTGGATAAGAAGAAACAACCTTTTTCATTGCAAATCTATTAACATTCATTAATACATCAACAGGAACAGTTTCACCTTTTTTATATATAACTTCATCTAATTCTAAATCTTTAATTAAACTAGATTTTAATAATAAATCATTAATTTTTAAAATCTCTTCTCTATCAAGCATTAAAAGTTTATCATGGTGTTTTAAATCTAATTCAGCTTTTTCAGATGCAATTTCTGCAACTGCTCTTTCGTCTTTTTCGTAACCTTTTTTAGTAAATACTTTAACATCAACAACTGTACCTTCCATTGATGTAGGACAAACTAATGATTTATTTATAACATGTCCAGCTTTTTCACCAAAGATTGCTCTTAAAAGTCTTTCTTCAGGAGTTGGTTTAATTTCACCTTTTGGAGTAACTTTCCCAACTAAAATCATACCTGGCTTAATAAATGTACCAATTTTCACTATTCCAGAATTATCTAAATGCGTAATTGATTCTTCTTTAACACCTGGTAAGTCTCTTGTTATTTCTTCATTTCCATGTTTTAATTCTCTACATTCTACTTCTTTTTCATAAATATGAATAGATGTAAATGCATCTTCTTCTATTAATCGTTCACTAAGAATGATAGCATCTTCATAGTTGTATCCATTCCAAGGCATGAAAGCAACCATGGCATTAACACCAACAGCTAATTCACCTCTATCCATAGAAGGACCATCAGCAATAACTTGACCTTTTTCAACAAACTCACCTTCAGTCACACCGATTCTTTGACCAAATGAAGTATTATTATTTGTTCTTACATTTTTATTTACCGAATAATGATCAATGAAAGCGCCGTTTTCATCTTCACCTCTAACATAAATATTTTTTGCATCAGCTTTTTCAACAAGTCCTGAACGACCTGCTTTAATTGCTTCCCATGCATCACGTGCTACTGTTTTTTCTAAACCAGTTCCAACAATAGGTGCATTTGGTCTTAATAAAGGAACAGCTTGTCTCATCATATTTGAACCCATTAATGCTCTGTTGGCATCATCGTGTTCTAAAAATGGAATAAGTGAAGCTGCAACTCCCATTACCATTTGAGAAGAGATGTCAATTAAATCAACACTACTTCTTTCCATTAGTAAGATTTCACCATCTTTTCTAGCTTCAATTAAAGATTCAACAATTTTTCCATTTTCATCAACTTTTGTAGAACCAGGAGCAATTACTAATCCCTCTTCTTGAGTTGCTGTATAATATTTAATTTCATTAGTAACTAAACCATCAATTACCGTTTTATATGGAGCTTCAATAAATCCTAATTCATTAACTTTCGAGAAAGTTGATAATGTATTAATAAGACCAATATTTTGACCCTCTGGAGTTTCAACTGGACAAATTCTTCCATAGTGAGTAGGATGAACGTCCCTTACTTCAAATCCAGCTCTCTCTTTAACAAGTCCACCTTCTCCAAGTGCAGAAAGTCTTCTTTTATGAGTAACTTCTGATAATGGATTAGTTTGGTCCATAAATTGAGATAATTGTCCTGATGTAAAGAATTCAGTAATTGTTGAAGTAATCATTTTAGAGTTAACTAAATCATGTGGCATAATATCTTCTAATGTACCAGATAAAGTAGTCATTTTATCTCTAATAGCTTTTTGCATTTTGATTAACCCAGCATGTAATTCATTTGCTAATAATTCACCAATTGCTCTAATTCTTCTGTTACCTAAGTGATCTCTATCATCAATATGACCATGACCAGATTTAACTTTTACAAGGTATTGAACTGTTTTAATAACATCTTCATAAGTTAAAGTTGTTACATATTCAGGAACATTAACACCAAGTTTGTGGTTCATTTTCATTCTTCCAACTTTTGTTAAGTCATATCTTTCTGGATCGAAGAATAATTTTTTAACAAACTCTTTAGCAGCTTCTTTAGTAACTGGCTCACCTGGTCTCATAACTTTATAGATTCTGATTGCAGATAAATCATTTTCATCATCTAGTTGCTCAGTTTGTTTTAATAATTTTAAACTTTCTGCATCAGCTTTGAAAGCATTAATAATTGAATTATCTATTCCTGTTGCTAAATCATTTGCAATATCAAATGATTCAAAACCTAAATCTAAAAGTTTTTTTAATTTTAATTCATCAAGGTTAGTTAAAGAATCAAATAAAACTTCTCCAGATTCTGGATCATAAATTGTATTTGCAGTACTTCTATCCATTAATAATTCTAAAGGATACTCAATTAATTTAAGACCACCTTCAATTAAAGCTTTAGCTTTTCTTAGAGTTAATCTTTTTCCAGCAGCAATTACTAAATTACCTTTATCATCTTTTACATCAAATTCAATTCTTCCCATAAAGTCATCAGGATTAAACTCAGTTAAAAATTTATTACTTTTGATTTTAATATTTACTATTGGGTAGAATAATTTAATAATATCTTCTTTAGAATAACCTAATGCTCTAAATAAAATAGTTACAGGTACTTTTCTTCTTTTATTAATTCTTACATATAATACGTCTTTTGCATCATACTCAAAATATAACCATGAACCACGATCTGGAATAATTTGACCTGTATAGATTAACTTGTTATCAGCAGTATTTGATTCTTCTTCTTTAAAAATAACACCTGGAGATCTATGTAATTGGTTTACTACTACTCTTTCAACACCATTAACAATAAATGAAGTTCTATCAGTCATCAAAGGAATTTCTCTAATGAATAAAGATTGTTCTTTCATATCTTTAACACCGATTTTTTCACCAGTTTTTTCGTCTAAATCCCATAGTGTTAATCTAATATTAATTTTAAGAGGAATTGAATATGTAAGTCCTCTAACCATAGATTCTCTTACATCATATTTAGGTTTACCTACTTCACTACCTAGGTAATCAAGTGTAATTCTATTTTGAACATCATGAATTGGGAAAATAGATTTAAATACTTTTTCAATCCCAGCAGTAGTTCTGTCACCTTGACCTATCATTAAGAAAGTATCATATGAAGTTTGTTGTAGTTGTAATAAGTTTGGAATTTCAATTTGTTGCGGATTTTTTGCAAAATCAACTCTAAGTCTATTACCAGATTTTAAAGAGTTTAACATTGTCGGCCTTGTTATAAAATTTGGTTAAGTTCTGCTTTTATATTATTATAAAGCACAAAAGCATCCATAAAGGATAGGGTTAAAATTTCATAAAATTTTAACCTTAACCTTCAAAGATGCGAATCTTTATACAAGGCAAAGCCTTGTATATCAATCATAATTATTTAATAATTATTTAATTTCTACTTTTGCACCAGCAGCTTCTAATGCAGCTTTTGCAGCTTCAGCATCATCTTTAGAAACACCTTCTTTAATTGTTGATGGAGTTTCTTCAGCAGCAGTTTTTGCTTCTTTTAATCCTAAACCAGTTAATGCTCTAATTTCTTTAATAACATTAATTTTTTTATCACCTGCATCTAAGATAATAACATCAAATTCAGTTTTTTCTTCAGCAGCTTCAACAGCAGCAACAGCACCACCAGCAACTGCAACAGGTTGTGCAGATACTCCAAATTTTTCTTCGAATTGTTTTACTAATTCTGATAATTCAAGTACAGATAATCCAGAGATATATTCTAATACGTCTTCTTTAGAAATTGCCATTTCTTTTTCCTTATAATTTATTATTTTTGTTTTAAAAGCTTAAAAAATTAAGCTGCCTCTTCTTCTTTTTTCTTTCTAAGAGCATCAAGCCCAATAGTAAAGTTCGCAACAGGTGCCATCCAAGTAGCTGCAAGCATACCAAGAAGTTGTTCTCTTGATGGTAATTTAGCAAATGCGTTAACAGTAGCGAAGTCTGCAACTTTACCTTCAATAATCCCTGATTTAATAACAAATTTTTCTTTATTTGCAGTTGCAAATTTATCTGCAACTTTACAAGCTGAAATTTGATCATCAGACCATAAGAAAATATTTGTACCAGTTAATTCAACATCACCTAATTCAGCATTTTTTACAGCAACTGTAACTAATGTATTTTTAGCAACTTGAACTCTAGTATCATTAGCTTTTGCTTCTTTTCTTAAAGTTTCTAACTCTTTATGAGTAAGACCTTTATAATCACAAACTACGATAGCTAAAGAATTTTTAAATTCACTTGTTAACGAATCAATTATTTCTAATTTTTGTTGTTTAGTCATTTTTTCTCCTCCCTTCAAAACATCGACTTAGGCGGGACTTACAAGAAACGGAGGTGTTCCTTACCAGCTGTCTTCAGTTTTATCTCAGTGCTTTGAATAACACTCAATAATAAAGAATTTAATTCTTCATTATTGAATGCTAAAAAAAATTAGATAAGGGCTCCCCTTATCTAATTTCCATTAATTCCATATTATCTAAAATAATTGATGGACTCATTGTTAACGATATAGCTGCATTAGCAATATATCTACCTTTAGCAGTTGATGGTTTAGCTTTGTTAATTGCTGCAATAAATGTTGCAGCATTTTCTCTAATAGCTTCAGCAGAGAAAGAAACTTTTCCGATTCCAGCTTGCATATTACCTTTTTTATCAACTCTATATGTAACTTGACCACCTTTAGCATCATTTACAGCTTTAGTAACATCCATAGTTACAGTTCCTGTTTTAGGATTAGGCATTAAACCTTTTGGTCCAAGGATTCTTCCTACTTTTCCTACAATTCCCATACAATCAGGAGTTGCAATTAAAACATCAAAATTGATGTTTCCAGCTTGGATAGCTTCTGCTAAATCATCATTACCAACAACATCAGCACCTGCTGCTTTTGCTTCGTCCATTTTTAAACCTTTAGCAAATACTGCAACTCTTACAGTTTTACCAGTTCCATTTGGAAGTACAACAGCACCTCTAATCATTTGGTCTGCATGTCTTGGATCAACATTTAAGTTAAGTGCAATTTCTACACTTTCATCAAATTTAGCTGATTTTAACTCTTTTAAACTTGCACAAGCATCAACTAAAGAATATTTTCTATCTTCAATTTTTTCTTTTAATGCTTTATATCTTTTTGAAACTTTTGCCATTATTATCTCCGCAATTATATTATTTTGCTACCGCCATTATTGAGTCTGGTGGTAAGACTTCAATCAAAACAGAATATTATAATTCTGTTTCAATACCTATTGATCTAGCTGAACCTGCAACAATTCTTGCAGCTGCTTCTTTATCATCTGTATTTAAATCTTTGATTTTCATATCAACGATTTCCATAATTTGTTCTCTTGATAGTTTTCCAATTTTTTGTTTAAGAGGATTACTTGAACCTGATTTAATTCCAGCAACTTTTTTAATTAAATCTGTCATTGGTGGTTGTTTTACTTCAAATGTAAAACTTTTATCTGTATAAACAGTGATAACAACTGGTAATCTAAACCCAGCTTTATCCTTAGTTTTTTCATTGAATGCTTTACAAAATTCCATTATGTTAACACCTCTTTGACCTAATGCAGGTCCTACTGGTGGTGATGGATTTGCAGCACCCGCAGGTATCTGTAATTTAATTAGACCTTGAATTTTCTTAGCCATGTTATTCCTTTATCAATTTTTTAATGATTAGACATTAGGCAAGAAAACTATTTTTTCATAATCTAGTTTTATTGCCTAATGTCTATAATTTATTAAATCAAACTACTCTTTCTACTTGAGTATATGAAATTTCAACAGGTGTGTTTCTTCCAAATATAGAAACATTTAATTTTAATAATCCTGAAACCATATCAAAATCTTCTACTAAACCATTAAAGTTAGAAAATGGCCCTTCGTTAATTCTTACCATTTCGCCCTCATCAAATGAAACTTTTGGTTTTGCAGCTGCTCTATTTTTTACTTTTTCTAAAATTAAACTAATATCTTTATCAGACAATGCAGTTGGTTTTTTTGATTCACCAATAAATCTTCCAACTTTTGGCATTGATTGAATTCTATGCCATAATCCAGTATCTAAATCAATTCTTGCAAATGCATAGGCAGGATATAGTGGTCTTTCAACTATAGATTTTTTACCTTTTTTTATTTCAATTAAATCTTCAGTAGGTACTAATACATCTGATATTCTATCATCTGCCATTTCTTCAGACAATTGTAATAAAGCTTTTTTAACAGATAACTCACTACCTGAATAAGTTTGGATTGCGTACCATTTGTGTGCCATAATTACTTCCTATTTAATAATTGAAGATAAGCTTAATGACATAATTCCATCAATTAAAGCTAAAAATAAAGTTATAACTGTAACAACAATAAAAACAGATAAATATGCAGATCTAATTTGCTCTTTTATAGGGAAAATAACTTTTAATAATTCTGATTTTGCATTTTGATAGTAGTTTTTAACTTTATTCACTATTTACTCCATTTTGATTACTATTGTTTGTCAATAAATTCTTTCAAAAAAAGAGTTTTACTTCTTTTAAAAAAACTTAAGTGGCAGGCCAGGAGGGATTCGAACCCACAACCATCGGATTTGGAATCCGGCGCTCTACCATTGGAGCTACTGACCTATGTTAAAATAAGCTTACAGTTTAACCCGTAAGCTTATAAGATTATGATTTTAGTTTCACTTCTTTATGCAAAGTGTGTTTTTTCAATCTTGGACTATATTTTTTAACTTCAAACTTCTCAGTATGAGTTTTTGGATTTTTCCAAGTAGTATAGTTAATATCACCATTCTCTTGACATTTTAATCCGATTTTAATTCTTATATTTGCCATTGCAAATCCTTATTCTATGATTTCAGCAACAACTCCAGCACCTACAGTTCTACCACCTTCTCTAATAGCAAACTTTGTACCTTTGTCTAGAGCGATTGGAGCAACTAATTCAACTGTCATTTCTACGTTATCACCTGGCATAACCATTTCAGTACCTTCTGGTAAAGTACAAGAACCTGTTACGTCTGTAGTTCTTACGTAAAATTGTGGTCTATATCCTGAGAAGAATGGAGTATGTCTACCACCCTCATCTTTAGAAAGAATATACACTTCGCATCTGAATTTAGTATGTGGAGTAATTGTTTTAGGTTTACATAAAACTTGTCCTCTTTCTACATCTTCTTTTTTAATACCTCTTAAAAGAACACCACAGTTATCACCAGCTTGACCTTGATCCATTTCTTTTCTGAACATTTCAACACCAGTTACAGTTGTTGTTTTTGTATCAGAGAATCCAACGATTTCAATAGTTTCACCAATTTTAATTGTACCTTTTTCAATTCTTCCAGTAACAACAGTACCTCTTCCTGAGATAGAGAACACATCTTCAACTGGCATTAAGAAATCTTGATCAACATCTCTTTGTGGAGTTGGGATATAAGAATCAACTGCATCCATTAACGCAATAATTTTTTCTCCCCAAGCACCAATAGTACCAGCTTTTGCTTCTTCTAATGCTTTAAATGCAGAACCTGAAACGATAGGAGTATCATCACCTGGGAAATCGTAAGTAGTTAATAATTCTCTAACTTCCATTTCAACAAGTTCTAACATTTCTTCTCTATCTTCATCATCTAATTGGTCTTCTTTATTTAAGAATACAACGATGTATGGAACACCAACTTGTTTAGATAATAAAATATGTTCTCTAGTTTGAGCCATAGGACCATCAGTTGCAGCAATAACAATGATAGCACCATCCATTTGAGCAGCACCAGTAATCATATTTTTAACATAATCGGCATGGCCTGGACAATCTACGTGAGCATAATGTCTAGCTTTAGTTTCATATTCAATATGAGAAGTAGCAATAGTAATTCCTCTTTCTCTTTCTTCTGGTGCATTATCGATTTGATCGTAATCCATCATAGTTCCACCATCTCTTACAGATAGTACTGCAGAAATTGCAGCTGTTAATGTAGTTTTACCGTGGTCAACATGTCCAATAGTACCGATGTTAACGTGCGGTTTGTTTCTTGAAAATTTTTCTTTTGCCATAGAATTCCCCTTCTAAATTTTGGTTATTGCCCTCTGAGTAGATAAGCCCATTTGGCTTCTCTATTCAGAGGGGATTTATTTATTTTTAAATTACACAATAAAAATTGTGTGCGTATTATATTAAAAAAATACTGAAAAAAACTTTAATGGAAGTTATAATATATAAAAGAGTTATAAAAAAATATTTGTGCTTATAACTCAGCTCCCAGTAATCAATAAAATAAATGGAGCGGGAGACGAGACTCGAACTCGCGACAGTCTGCTTGGAAGGCAGAAGCTCTAGCCAACTGAGCTACTCCCGCAACATTTGCGTGGTGGTGAGAGAAGGATTTGAACCTTCGAAGCCGTAGGCGGCGGATTTACAGTCCGCAGGATTTGACCACTCTCCAACCTCACCGTTGAAAAATATTATTGTTCTGGTCTAGCGCTGTTCTTTAAAAGAAGACGCACGACGAAAAATGGAGCTGGTGAAGGGAGTCGAACCCCCGACCTGCTGATTACAAATCAGCTGCTCTAGCCAACTGAGCTACACCAGCATCCGCAAAATGGTGGTTCGAGACAGAATCGAACTGTCGACACAAGGATTTTCAATCCTTTGCTCTACCGACTGAGCTATCGAACCCATGCAAATTGGAGTGAGATTATACAAGTTAAAATATTAATATCAACTTAAAGAACCTACCAATTTTTTAAATTCATCTCCTCTGTGTGCATATGATTTAAATTGGTCTAATGAAGCAGCAGCAGGTGATAACATTGCAATAGATTTTTCATCTAAAGTCAAATTAATTTTTGCTACTGCAAGATTAAGATAAGTACAACTTTTAACATTTATATTATATTCATTACAATACTTTACAATTTTTTCTGTATTGCTACCTATTGCATAAACACTAATATTTAAATTTTTAATATTCTCAAAAAGTGGAAGTAAATTTGCACCTTTATCATCTCCACCTAATATAATATGTATACTTTTATCTTTATAAGGAACAATTGCATTTATTGTTGCATCCACATTTGTGGCTTTACTATCATCAATCCATAATCTATTTTTTTTATCTTTAAACTCTTCAACTTTATGTTTATCAATTACAAATTCATTTATTAAGTCATAATTTATTTCATCAAAGATAATTTTTCTTACAGCCATTGCTAAAATTGCATCTAATAAAAATGGTTCCTTAAATTTAATATTAGATTTGTTAATATTAAAATGTTCGCATAAATCATCACTGTTTTTATATGTTATTACATGAGCATTATTTTTAAAATTTTTAAAATTTTCAGGAATTATAGCAATATCATTTTCATTCATTAATGACAATGGTTTTAATTTTGCATTTTTGTATTCTTCAAAAGAACCATGCCAAGTTATGTGATCTTCTGAAATTGGAAGTAAAATATAAATATTTGGTTTTGTTTTATTTGTATAATGTAAAGTAAAAGAAGATGTTTCTAAAATCCATATTGGTGCTTTTTGATCTAAATGACTAAGTGGAACACCAATATTCCCACCATATATAGAACCATACTCTTTTAATAAATGTTGACACATTTGTGTTGTAGTAGTTTTTCCATTTGTTCCTGAAATCCATACTGAAAATGGCATAACTGAAGCGAATAAATCATAATCACTAATTAAATTTTTAGAATTTAAAACCATCTCATTATAAGGTGGGATTCCAGGACTTACCACAGTATATTCATTTGAGGTTAAATCATATTCACTAAAATCATTATCATCATAAAGTGTTGCATTAGGAAATTTATCTTTTAAAGCAAGGGCAGTTATCCCTTTCCCTAAAATTCTTATTTTTTCATTATTTATAATCATTATTTGTTCTTTATCTTATTTTTAAACTAAGTAGTGCAATTAAGTTTGTCATAAATGAAATTATCCAAAACCTAACAATTATCTTATTTTCTTTCCAGCCTTTTTGCTCAAAATGGTGATGGATTGGTGCCATTAAAAAAACTCTTTTTTGTCTTAGCTTATATGAACCAACTTGTAATATTACAGATACCGTTTCTAATACGAATATAAATCCGATTGCTAATAAAAGTAATTCTGATTTTGCGACAATTGCCATATATCCCATAAATGCACCCAAAGGAAGAGAACCTGAATCTCCCATAAAAACTTCCGCAGGATGAGAATTAAACCACAAAAATGCGATTAATGCTCCGCAGATTGCACTACCCATTACCGCTAATTCTCCTACAATTTGAATATTTGGTAATAATAAATATGAAGAAAAAATTGCATGTCCAGTAACATATACTAGAATAGACAGAGAAACAAATGCCATTATAGAAGGAACTGTTGCTAAACCATCTAATCCATCAGTTAAGTTTACAGCATTTGAAGAAGCAACAATAACCAACATCCATAAGATAATTGAAAATACTCCCATATCGAATAAAGGAAGTTTATAAAAAGGCGTATATAATTCTGTTGTATGAGAAAAATAATATAATATAAAACCTATTATAAATGCACAAATAAATTGAAGTAATAGTTTTGCTTTGGCACTTAAACCAGCTGAATTTTTTTCTTTTGAAATTTTTGAATAGTCATCTTGCATTCCAATAAAAGAAAATAGTATTAAAGTTAATAAACCCCCAACCACATAAATGTTACTTAATTTTGCAGTTAATAGTGTTGCAATAAGTGTTGCAATAATAAAAACTATCCCACCCATAGTTGGCGTACCAGCTTTTGCTTGATGAGATTGAGGTGCGTGTTCATAAATTGGTTGAGAAGCTTTTTTTGCTTTTGCCCATTTTATAAATTTTGGCATTAAATACATTGTTAAAACAAAAGCAATAAAAAAACTAATTCCAGCTCTCACTGAAATATATTGAAAGATATTAATCTCTAGATGTCTATATAACCAATAAAACAAACTTAAACCTTGATTTTGATATAATTGCGCGATTATAATATATTATACTTTTTAAAAGGTTTAAACCATGACAAATAAAACGTTACTTATAATAACAGATGGTATCGGGCATAACTCATCAGAAAAATTTAATGCTTTCGCAAGTGCAAAAAAACCAACATATGATTATTTATTCAAAAATATTCCTTATTCATTAATTCACACTTATGGGAAATTTGTAGGTCTTCCAGATGGACAAATGGGAAATAGTGAAGTGGGACACATGACTATTGGGAGTGGTAGAATCTTATATCAAGACTTAGTAAAAATAAATATTGCTATTGAAAATGATACTTTAAAAGATAATACAATTTTTAAAAATATTTTAAATAAATCTACCAATATTCATTTAATTGGACTTTTAAGTGATGGAGGAGTTCATTCACATATTGATCATATAATTGCAATGGCAAAAATTGCAAAATCTTCTAATAAAAAAGTCTTTATCCATATAATTACTGATGGAAGAGATGTTGCTCCTGATTGTGCAAAAATTTATATTAATCAAATTCTTAATATCTGTGATGAAGATATCAAAATTGCAACTATTTCTGGACGATATTATACAATGGATAGAGATAATAGATGGGATAGAGTAAAAAAAGGTTACGATGCAATTTCTTTTGCTCAACCATCTACATCTTTGGATATTTTAACTTATATTAATGATTCATATAAAAATAAAATCTTTGATGAATTTATTATTCCTACTGCTTTTAATGATTTTAAAGGTTTAGAAAAAAATGATGGAATAATTTTTTGCAATTTTAGAAGTGATAGAATGAGAGAAATTTCATCTATATTTGTAAATAAAAACTTCATAGAGTTCCCTACTTTTAGAGATTCTTTAAATCTTGCAACTATGACACAATATGATAAAAATAATCCTATTGATGTTTTATTCCCAAAAGATGCACCTAATAATACTTTAGCTGAAGTTATTTCAAATGCAGGATTATCTCAACTTCATGTAGCTGAAACTGAGAAATATGCCCATGTTACATTTTTCTTTAATGGTGGAGTTGAAGAACCTTTATTAAACGAAACTAGAGTTTTAATTCCATCACCTGCAGTTGCAACATATGATTTACAACCTGAGATGTCTGCTCCACAAGTGGGAACTGCTGTTAGAACTGCTATGAAAGAACAAACAGATTTTATAGTTGTAAATTTTGCGAATGGTGATATGGTTGGGCATACAGGTATTTTTAATGCAGCGGTTAAAGCAGTTGAGGCTGTAGATTATGAACTTGGACTAATTCTTGAAATTGCAAAAAAAGAGAATTATAATATAATTTTAACATCTGATCATGGTAATTGTGAAATGATGAGAGATGAAGATGGAAATACACTGACAAATCACACCGTTGGAGATGTTTATTGTTTTGTAATATCAAAAGATGTAAAAGTTGTTAAAACTGGAAGTTTAAATAATATTGCACCAACTATTATAAAACTTATGAATTTAAAAATTCCAAAAGAAATGGATGAACCATTAATATAAAGAAACATAGTGTTAAATATTAATATAAAAAAATTAGAAATTAAAACTAATGAAAAAAAATTGGTAGATATATCTTTTGAAATAAAAGATTCTACTGCTTTGATTGGAGAAAGTGGAAGTGGAAAATCACTAACATTAAAAGCATTATTAAATCTTCTACCTTCTTCTTTGGAGGTAAAAAAAGATATTGATTCTAATTTTGAATTAAATTATGATTCAATTGGCTTTATTCCACAAAATCCATTTACTTCTTTATCAATGATGACAAAAATTACAAATCAATTTTTTTGTGATGAAAAGAGAAAAGAAGAAGTATTAAATTTAGTATGTCTTGATAAAAGTGTATTAAAAAAATTTCCTTCACAATTAAGTGGGGGGCAGATTCAAAGAGTTGTTATTGCGATTGCATTAAGTCGTGATATAAAAATACTATTACTTGATGAACCCACAACTGCATTGGATGAAGAAAATAAAAAGAATATTATTGATTTAATAAATGAAATAAAAAAGCATTTAAATATATTAATTCTTTTTGTAACTCACGACATAAACTCAATTCAAAATATTTGTAAAGATATAATTATCTTAAAAAATGGGGAAATAATCGAAAAAGGATTAACAAATGATATTTTATCAACACCCAAAGAAGATTACACAAAGAGATTAATTAACTCTACATTTAAAAATAAAATTTTTAGGACATAATATGATGAAATATATTTTTGGTTTATTTATTATCTTAGGATTAATTGTAGCTGGTTGGCTATACAATTTATATGATGAAATAAAACATGATGTGGATGCTGTTGTAAATTATTCACCAAAACAAAGTACTCAATTTTTTGATAAAGATGGAAAATTAATTGCAAATACTTTCAAAGAAGAAAATAGAGAATATGTAAAATATGATGATATTCCCGCAAGAATTATTGAAGGATTAGTTGCTATTGAGGATACTCAATTTTTTGAACATCATGGAATTAATCCAGATGCAATTAGTAGAGCAATAATAAAAGATATTCAAGCTGGTGGATTTGTAGAAGGTGCTAGTACATTAACTCAACAATTAATTAAGATGTTAATTTTAACAAGAGAAAAAAAGTTATTAAGAAAAGTTAAAGAGGCTCTTCTAGCTATTAGGCTTGAAAATGTATTAACTAAAGAAGAAATTCTAGAAAGATATTTGAACCATGTATATTTTGGGCATGGATATTATGGAATAAAAACTGCTGCAAAAGGGTATTTTAATAAAGACTTATATGAATTATCATTAAAAGAAATGGCTATTCTTGTAGGACTTCCAAGAGCCCCAAGTTTTTACGACCCTACAAAAAATCTTAAAATTTCACTTGCACGAGCAAATCAAGTTATTGCACGACTTGATACTTTGGGTTGGATTAATAAAGAACAATTTGAAACATCAATGAAAGAAAGTCCTGTAATATTTAATCAAACTCTAACAAAAAATAAAGCTCCATTTGCGGTTGATTATGCAATAAGTTTATTAGTAAATGATATTCCTGATATTTTATATGGTGGATATAAAGTATATTTAACAATAGATTTGGATGCCCAAGAAATTGCACAAGATGCACTTAAAGCTTCTTATGATGACGCTATAAAAAGAGATTTAGATATAAGAAAAGGTGAAAAAAAACCAGATGATACTTATGTTAAAGAATTAAATGGTGCAATAATATCAATGGAAAGTAGCACAGGAAAGATTTTGGCACTTTCAGGAGGGATAGACTATAACCAATCAATGTTTAATAGGGCTTTTCAATCTAAAAGACAAGCTGGAAGTTCTATAAAACCATTTTTATATTTAGCTGCTTTAAATAATGGTTATAATCCTGCTTCTCAATTAATTGATATTTCAAGAACATATAATTATACAGTTGGTGGTGAGCAAAAAAAATGGCAACCAAAAAATTATGGTGGGAAGTTTGAAGGAATCGTAAGTCTTAGAGATTCATTAACTCAATCGAGAAATTTATCTACTCTAAATTTAGTAACTGATGTTGGAATCAATACAGTTACAAATGAATTAAAAACTTATGGATTTAAAGACATCGTAGATAATCTTTCTATAACTCTTGGATCAATGAGTGTTTCATTGGTAGAATTTAGTGAAGCATATAGCATTTTTTCAAATAATGGGACTCAAGTAAAACCTTATATTGTTGAACAAATCATAAATCAAGGTGGACAATCACTAACATTTGAACCACAAACAAAAAAGTTAATTAAACCTGAACAAACTTATTTAATGACTTCAATTTTAAGTGATGTTGTGACAAAAGGAACAGGAAAAGCAGCCCAAGTTTCTGGCATTGAACTTGCGGGGAAAACAGGTACTACAAACGATAATATTGATGCATGGTTTTGTGGATATTCACCTTCAATACAAACAATTATTTGGTTTGGTAAAGACAACAATACCCCTATGAGAAAAAGTGAAACTGGTGGGAAAATTGCCGCTCCTGTATTTTCATATTTTTATAAAAAATATTTAGAGATTCATCCTGAAATTACAAGAAATTTTACTATGCCTGAAAATGTTTATACTGCGAACATAAATGGAAGAAGTGAACTTTATACAGATACCTCTCCTTTGCCTGAAGTTGTATATCAATCTCAACCACAAAATCCGGGGGAAGAAGTTTTAGAATTTTAATTTTAAGACATAAAAAAAGGGTAAGTTTTTAAACTTACCCTTTTTTATTTTACTAAATTAAATACTAACAAGAATATGTAGTTTTTAACTCAAACGGTGTAGGTCTTGCTTCATTAGGCCAAACTTGAGTTTCAAATTTATAATGTTGGTATGTATCAACCATATCTTTTGTAAATACTGGTTGTAAGAAATCATTATCTCTTACTAATGATTCTAAGGCACCTCTTAAAGTATGAGGCATTTGAGGAATTCCTCTTTCTCTAATTTCATCTAAAGGTAATTCATATAAATCGTCATCCATTGGTCCAATAGGTTCAAACTTGTTTTTAATACCATCTATTCCAGCCATTAACATAGAAGCAAATGCTAAATAAGGACAAGAAGTTGAATCTGGGAATCTCATCTCAACACGTACCGCTTTTTCACCAGCTCCATAAGGAATTCTACAAGATGCAGATCTATTTTGTGAAGAGTAAGTTAAAATTGAAGGTGCTTCAAATCCTGGAATTAATCTTTTGTAAGAGTTAGTCGATGGATTAGTAAATGCTGCAACTGCACGAGCATGCTTAAACACACCACCAATATAATGTCTAGCCATTTCTGAAAGATTTCCATATTCACCTTGTGTATAGAATAAGTTTTTACCATCTTTCCAGATTGATTGGTGTACGTGCATTCCACTTCCGTTATCACCATAAAGTGGTTTTGGCATAAAGGTAGCAGATTTACCATTTAAATGTGCAACCATTTTAATTACATATTTTAATTTTTGAACATTATCAGATGCTTCAATTAAATCACCAAATACAACACCTAATTCATGTTGACCTTGTGCAACTTCATGGTGTCCTAAAACAACTTCTAAACCAACTTGTTCTAATACTTGCATCATTTCAGCTCTTAAATCAACACCAGTATCAATAGGAGCTACGGGGAAGTAACCACCTTTAGTTCTAGCTCTGTGACCCATGTTTCCGCCTTCCATATCAGCAGCATCATTCCACTCACCATCTTCAGTATCAACTCTATAATATGATTCATTTGCTTTATCAATGATTTTTACATCTTCAAATACAAAAAATTCATTTTCTGGACCAAAATATGCAACATCTCCCACGCCTGATTCACTTAAGAAAGTTAATGCTTTTTTAGCAATAGATCTTGGACATTTTTCATACATTTCATTTTTATAAATGTCATAAACATCACAAATCACAATAATTGTTGAATCAGCAGTAAATGGATCTAAAAATGCTGTACCAACATCTGGTTTTAATAACATATCTGATCTATGAATTGGTTGCCAAGCATCAATTGATGAACCATCAAAAGGCATTCCATTATCTAATTGAGAAGCACTAACCGCACTCATCATATATGAAACATGATGCCATGTTCCTTTTAAATCAGTAAATCTAAAATCTACAAATTTAACTTCATTTTTTTCACAAAATTCAAAAAACTCTTCAGTATTATTAACAAACTTTCCCATAGGTTTAACTCCTTAAAAATTATTATAACATTCTAGCAAAAATACTATAAAATAAAATAAAATGCCTGTATATTTTTTATACAACTTAATTAAAAAGTATATACTTTTTTATCCCTTGATTCAAAACTTATACATCTTTTATATCCAACTTCTTTAGCAAGTAATAATGCATCTTCATACATAAATCCAACTTGCTCTACACTATGAGCATCCGAACCAAAAGTAATATCTATTTGCATTTCAAGAGCTAATTCTAACAATTGTTTTGACGGATAAGTTTCATTAATAGGTTTTCTCAAACCAGCTGGATTAATTTCTAAAACCATATTTGACTTTTTAATTTCCAACAAAGCCTCTTTTGCTATTAATCTAATATCTTTTTTTGGCAAAAATTTAAATACCTTAATTAAATCAAAATGCCCAACAATATCGAATAGATTAGTTTTTGCCATAGCTTTTATTGCATCAAAATATTCAATCCAAATTGTATCAATATCTTTTGATTTATATACCCCAATAAACTCAGGATTATCAAAACCCCACATATCACTTTTATTTTTTAAAAAATGCACAGAACCTATTAAATAATCAACTTTTGCATTTACAACTTCATCTAAAATAAAACCATCTAGATAATCAACTTCATAAGCTAATAAAACTTTTATTTCATCTTTATACTTCTCTTTTGCATCCCGTACTAATTTTTCATATTGATGTTTTTTCGAAATATCCATTCTATATTTTGGGTCATAATTCATTGGCGCATGATCAGAAAATCCATACTCATCAATACCTAATTCTATTGCTCGTTCTACATATGCATCAACACTACCTTCTGCATGGTTACATAATATTGTATGATTGTGTAAATCTACTCTCATCTTTATATCCTATTTTTATACTTATAATAAAATTCCAGCACCACTTATTGCAGTACTTCTATCTTTTGCATAAACTCTTTGTTTATTTATAATATCATATTTCCATATTGGAGCTTGGGCTTTAAAATCCTCAACAAATTCATCAATTAATTCTAAAGCGACTCTTCTTTTTGGGCTACAAACAGCTGCTATATATGAGCTTTCATGATTAAAAACATCTCCACGACTATGAGCCATTAGAACTACCGCTTTTTTCTCTTTTGCTTTTTTTTGCCAAGAATCAAACCATGAATTTAAAATAGGTTCATATATATCAAAAGATAATCCATTAATTTTATTTTCATCTCTAACAATACCTACAAAAGTAATAATTGCTCCAAAATTTGAATTCCTGTATTTAGCATACCAAGAATTTGTAATTTGTTCTACTGGTAAACTACCATCAAATATCTGTAAAAAATCTTTTCTATTGTCCATTAATTCATCCACCACAAACAGGAGGAAGAAGTGAAATTTTATCTCCATCCTTTAAATCAATGTCTTTTGAACAAATTAATGTATCATTAATTGCAACTGCACATGTATCTAACCAAGAATAAATTTCTTTATCATTTTTTAAAATTTCACTTAATTCAGATAGATTCTTTATATCTAATTTCATATCATCTTTATTTATTGGTCCTAAGAACTCAACTATTACCATTTTAACCACCTCTTATAATATTTGTATTATTATGTCAAAAAATTCTACCATAATAAGGACAAATGTTTTATGATATTTGCAAAGATTGATTTTATTAACTTACTTCCATTTCACATATTTATCAAAAAAAATATACAATCATCTCAATTAAAAGCAATTATTGAATACAAAAAATCTTATCCATCTTCTATTACTGAGAAATTTAAAAAACGAAAAGTTGATAGTGCTTTTATCTCTTCAATTGGTTCAAGAAATGAAAAATTTTTAGATTTCGGAATTGTGGCACATGATGAAGTATTATCAGTATTATTAGTTCCAGGAAATGAACAAAATGATTACCAATCAAAAACATCAAATGCTCTTGCAAAAGTTTTAGACTTAAAAGGCAAAGTTATAATTGGAGACAAGGCTCTAAATTTTTACCATGAAAATAAAAATATAGAGAAAATAGATTTAGCAAAATATTGGAAAGATAAATACAATTTACCTTTTGTTTTTGCAGTTTTATGTTTTAATTCAAATAAAAAAGCTTTAGACAAATTAACAAAAAATTTTAATAAAAAATATATAAAAATTCCTCAATATATCCTAGAACAATATTCACAAAGAAGTGGTGTTTCAAAAAAACATATTTTAGAATATTTAAAAAAAATTGATTATGACTTAGGAATAAAAGAAAAAAGAGCATTAAAACTTTTTCTAAAATTAACAAAAGAAAAAGGGATAGAATGACCATTTGGGATTCCATTATATTGGGTATTGTAGAAGGCTTTACAGAATTTCTACCAATATCTTCAACAGGACATATGATAGTTGTTAGTGAATTTTTAGGAATAGAACAAACAAATATAAATAAGGCATTCGAAGTTATCATTCAATTTGCAGCAATTTTAGCTGTAATCTTAACTTATCCATCAAAGTTTACTTTTAAACATATAAATTTATGGTCAAAAGTTATGATTGCATTTTTACCAATAGCAGCCCTTGGTTTTATATTTTCAAAACAAGTAAAAGCTATGTTTAGTATAGAAATTGTAGCCGTAATGTTTATAATTGGTGGTATTATTTTTTTAATTGTTGAAAGATTTTACAAAGAAGAAGAAACACATACTTTAGATGTTGAAGATGTTACATATAAACAAGCAATTTGGATTGGATTAGCTCAAATTTTTGCACTGATTCCAGGAACATCAAGAGCAGGAGCAAGTGTTATTGGAGCTATGTTAGTTGGACTTAATAGAAAAACAAGTGCTGAATTTTCATTTTTATTAGCATTTCCTGTTATGTGTGCAACAACAGCTTATGACTTATTAAAATACCATAATGACCTTTTTATCGGTGCAAATTTGTTAAATTTAGCTGTTGGATTTGTGGTTTCATTTATTATTGGATTTCTAACAATAAAAATATTCTTAAAATTCCTAGAAAAATTTACTTTTGTTGCCTTTGGAATTTATAGAATAGTATTTGGGATTTTACTTCTTATTATTTTCTAAAATAATATTTATTATTAAAGATATAGCATTTGGATTAATTGAACTTATTAATTCAATGCTTATTTTATGAATATCAGAGTTTATCATTTTAAAAAAATCCTCTTCATTTAAATCATCTTCTCTTTTTAAAAAACACAAACCTTTATCAAATAAAGCTTTTGCATTATAATATTGATGATCACCGGCCGCGTGTTTATAAGGAATAAAAAAAGTTGGTAATGAATTTGCACATAATTCCCATAAAGTTGAAGCACCTGCACGACTCACTGCAAAATCAGCACTTGACATTTTAGAAGGAATATCTTTTGAAAAATCAAAAATATCTGCACTTATATTTAATTTTTTATATTCTTCCAATACTCTTTTAAAATCATTTTTTCCTGTTTGATGAATAATTTTAATACCCATTTCATTTAATCTAGGAGCTACTTTTAAAGCAAAATCATTTATACAAATTGCGCCTTGTGAACCACCAAAGAATGCAATCATTTTTATTTTATCTCTTACTCTAGCTGTTTCAAAAAACTCTTTTGCAACTGGATAATCTTTTACTAAAGAATTCTCATCAAATGAAGAAAAAACATCTGTTGCAAATTTTGATGTAATTTCATTTAGTTTACCCATTTTTGAATTTTGTTCATGTATATATAATTTACATCCAAATTTCAATATTGAAGCGAATGTAGCTGCTGCTGCTGAAAATCCACCCACAGAAATAACCATTTTAATATTATATTTAGAATATAAATTTAAACAATATATAGTTTTTGAGAATATGTTTAATAAAGATGTCACTTTACCAAATGAATTTTTATTTACAACTCCCCTTGTGTCTAAAAAAATTGCTTTTTTTAATCTTTTATCATTTTCAAACCAAGCTTTATCTTGACCATTTGATGAACCAATAAAAATTACATTAATTCCACGCTTATGAAATTCTTCAATAAAAGCATCTGCAACTTTTAAATGCCCACCTGTTCCACCACCTGTAACGATTACCGTTTCATTCATTTATTTTTTAACCTTTCTAATAACTTCCTCTTCTTTTGCAACTTTACTAATCGATAAAACTAATCCAATAGATATAGCCATAGACAGCATTGATGAACCTCCATAAGATAAAAGAGGAACAGCAATACCTTTTATAGGAATCATCCCTGATATTCCGTAAGAATTGATTAAAAATGCAATTATTATCATTAGTGCTATTCCTAATGTAAATAGATGGTAAATTGGGTTTTCAACTCTTCTACTTATTTTAAAAATTCTCCAAATAATTAAAAACATAATTGCTGAAATTAGCATTAATCCAACTAATCCTATCTCTTCAGTTATTCCAGCGAGAACAAAGTCCGTATGAACTTCAGATAAGAATCCAACTTTTAAATCACCCAGACCAACACCTTGTCCAAAAAAGCCTCCATTATGGATTGCATTTAATGAGTGTGAAACTTGATAAGGTTCAGGTAATTCATCAATACGAAGGTACTTTTCTGCCCATGAAGGTAATACAGAAAGAATTCCATCTTGAACCATTGCCCACCATGAATGAATTCTTTTAATTCTATGAGGTGCTACAATAATTAATCCAATAACTCCAACAATTGCAATAGTTCCTAAAGCTAGGAATATTTTAAATGATCTATTTGCAAAAATCAATAAAACAACTAAAATAATTGCTAATAGAACAACTTGTCCTAAATCTTTTTGTAAAAAAGCAATAACAAATACAACAATAAAAAAAGTAAAAAAGTAAGGAGATAAAAGTAAAACTTCTTCTATTAATCCAATTTTTTTCGGCTGATGAATTACTTTTCTATGAAATGACCAAGATAAGAAATATATAAATCCTATTTTAAAAAATTCCACAGGAGATAATGAAAAGCCAGGAAGCCTAATCCATCTATTCGCTCCTCCTGATTCAGTTACCATAAAACTTGGTAAGAAGGGCATTAATATCATTATGACAAAAAAAATCACAAAAAGATTCATTCCAATCTTTTTAACTATTTTGTCAGGATCTAATAGGGAAAAATACCACATTATAAAAATAGCAAGAATTCCTACTAATCCTTGTCTTATAAAAAAATGAAATTGATCATATCCAAAAAATTCCACCGTATAAATGGTCAAAGAATATGAAAAAGTTATGCTGATAATTATTAATAATGACACCAATATAAACAAAGGATAGTCGGCTTCATTGTTATTTGATTTATTGTTATTTGATTTAATATTAGTTTTGTTAAAATACATTTCTCATTATATAATAATATGGATAAATATGCCTTCAAAAAAAATCGAAAAAGTTGATAAAACAAAAAAAATCGTGATTCTATTTTCATTTATTTTTTTCTGTTTAAGTATTTTATTTTTTTCAGTATTTAGAACAATTACTGAAAAACGACACATGCCTTCATTAAAAGGTGAAAAATCTGAATTATCAGTAAGAGGAGATATTATAAGTTCTGATAATTTTAAAATTGCGTCTTCTAAAAAAGTTTATAAAGCAATGATTGATACAAGATATTTAGACCCAGACAAAGAAGAACTTTTTTTAAATTTATTTTCAATTTATAGTGGTATTGATTATAAAACAGTAAAAGATAAATTAGCAGAAGGAAAAAAAGAACCAGGAAGTTTAGTTCTTTCTTATAGTATTGATTCAAGATCAGCAAAAAACCTAAAAGAGCTAGCTTTTAAATTAATACAATTAGATGTATTTGAAAGTAAATTAATAAATGGTGCAAAAATATTAAGAGGTTTAACAATCAGTGAAAGTGGTGAAAAAAGAACTTTCTCATATAACGATACCTTAACTCCCGTTGTAGGATATATCTCAAAATTTGAATCAGAATCAGGAAAAACAAAAGTAAATGGTATAAAAGGTTTAGAAAAAAATTACAATAAAGTATTAAATCAATCAAAAGATGGAATTTTACAGGGTGATAGAGATGTATTATCATATATATCTTTTGATAAAAATTCAATTATAAGAAAAAGAGTTGATGGTGCAACCTTAAATTTAAATATTCCTCTAAAACTTCAAAAAAACAATGAAATCACTTTAGATATGTATAAAAAGAAATTAAGTGCAGATGAAATTATTGTTTCAGTTATGGAAAACAAAACTGGAAAAATTATAACAATGGCGTCTTCAAATAGATTTAATCCTGAAAAAATTGTAAAAGAAGATATTCCATCGTTAAATGTTAATGCAATTGAATATCAATTTGAGCCTGGATCTATTATAAAACCAATTTCTATTTCATTAGCAATGGATAAAAATTTAGTTAAAAGAAATGAAAGTTTTTACGCTTATAATGAAGGAGAAAAAGGAATTAAAGGATTTCCTAGAGGTGGCTATAAAATAGGAAGATTTACAATAAAAGATGACCACCAATTTGCAAAACATAATTTATCTTTAGATGATATTATTATGTTTTCATCAAATATTGGTACATTACAAATTGCTCAAAGATTAAGTGGACCAGAATTTTATGAAGGTATGAAAAGATTTGGTTTTACTAGGAAAACAGGAATAGATTTGCCTTATGAAAAAAAAGGTGTAATGCCAAAAGTTTGGCAATTTTCGGTTGGGGATAAAGATAAAAGAGATAATGTTTTCAAAGCAACAGTATCTTTTGGACAAGGTATGACTTCTACTTTTATACAAATAATAAAAGCATATTCTACATTTAATAATGATGGCTATATGATTACCCCTAGAATCGTGTCTCACCTAACATATGACAACAATAAATACAAACCTTATGATGATAGACTTGAAAAAGTTATTTCAAAAGAGACAGCAAATGAAATGAAAAAATTATTAATCAAAACAGTAAATGATGGGACAGGAAGAGCTGCAAAAATTGAAGGTCTAGAAATTGGTGGGAAAACAGGAACAGCACAAATAGCACGAGGGGGAAAATACCTAAAAGAATATATTTCATCTTTCTTTGGCTTTGTAAATGATGAACATAATAACTCATATACAATTGGTGTAACTGTAATTAACCCCATATCAACTGGACCTAATTGGTATTACTACTATGCTTCAGCATCTGCTGTTCCCGTTTTTAAGGAAATTATTCAAAATTTAGTAAAATTAAATTATTTAGTGCCAAAAGATACAATAAATTTTGATAAAAAAACAAATGAAGATATAATGCCAGAAAAGGATTAAAATGTTTGGATTTAAAAAAGAATTAAAAAAATATAATTTAACACAAGAAGAGTTATCAAAATTAAACTATGCAAAAATTACTACTGAAAAAGGAATTATTTGGGTACAACTTTTTAATAAAGAAACACCAATTGCTGTATCTAACTTTTCAACTTTAGCAAATGATGGTTTTTATAATGGATTAAATTTCCATAGAGTAATTGATGGTTTTATGGCACAAGGTGGTTGTCCAGAAGGTTCTGGAGTAGGAGGACCTGGATGGTCAATTGAGTGTGAAACAAAAGCAGAAAAACAAGTACACAAAAAAGGAAGCTTATCAATGGCTCACGCTGGTAAAAATACAGGAGGAAGCCAATTCTTTATTTGTTTTGTTTATTGTCCTCATTTAGATGGTGGTCATACTGTATTTGGTGGAATTGAAGAAAATGATGAAGATAGTTTTACTGTACTTGATTCAATCAAACAAAAAGATAAAATCGTTTCAATTGAAATTTTGGAAAAAAGAGATTAATTTAGGCGCTGTAAGAATAACCGTGTAAGTTCAAAAAAGTGAATCTATTAGATACAATTTATCTAGTAGATTTATTCAAGGATTTACAAATGAATATATTAAATTAAGAAAACAAATAAGAGAAGGTGAAGAAATATTATTAGATGATATTTTCTCAAAGAGAAAGACTCTTAAAAGGAAGTGAAGATTTAACACTTTCACTTCTACAAATAAATAAGAAGAGCTAAGTGGTGCTCACAATCGGAGTTGAACCGATAACCTCTTCCTTACCATGGAATTGCTCTACCATTGGAGCTATGCAAGCTGAAAGACCTAATATAGGGATAGAAGATTATACCTAAAGAA
>JAQVLW010000034.1 GCA_028703945.1 Aliarcobacter sp.
AATGTTAAAGAAAATGTTATTAAATTTATTGAAGATAAAAATTGTGTAGTTTCAACTTTGGAAACAGAACTTGAATTCCCATATAGAAAAATCGAGTTTAATAATGAAAACCAACTAATTGGTAATTCAAATATAATGACAATAAATGATTATGTAAAAATGATGGTTGTTTCTTATCAAAATAAATATCCAGATACTGAATTATCTAAAAAACTAGGAATTTCAAGAAAATCACTTTGGGAAAAAAGAAAAAAACTAGATATTGAAAAGAAAAAATAAGGATGTTTTATGAATTTTAGAAAATTTTTCCTAACCGTAGGATTTAGTGGATTAAGTCCAAAAGCACCTGGAACTGCGGGTTCTTTTGTATCTTTAATTATTGGATTATTTTTACTTGAATTTCTTCATCCTTCAACTTTATTTTTATTGGCTTTATTAATTACAGTAATTGCTATAAAACAAATAGATATTTATGAAAAAGAAGTTGGTATACACGATGGAAAAGAAATAGTAATTGATGAACTAGCAGGAATGTGGATAACACTTGCAATTTGTGGAATTAATAGTTCAAATATTCTTTTTATGGCTCCAATTGCATTTATTTTCTTTAGATTATTTGATATTTGGAAACCATCATTTATTGGAAAAATCGACAGAGATGTAAAAGGTGGATTAGGAGTTATGGGAGATGATGTTCTTGCAGGAATTGCTGCTGGAATTGCTACTGCTGGAGTTTATCAGTTAATAGAAAAGTTTATTTTATAAAAATTTAATTCATTAAAAGAAAAAAGGGGAAGTTTTATCAACTTCCCCTTTTTTTATTTCAATTATTTTACAATATCTGCAAATTGTTTGAAAATATATTTAGATTCATGTGGACCTGGACTTGCTTCTGGGTGATGTTGAACTGAGAAAATCTCTTTATTTTTATATTTAACACCTTCAATTGTATTATCAAATAAATTTACATGTGTTACATCTGCAATTTCTATAATATTATCAGGAACATTATAGTTATGATTTTGAGCAGTGATTTCTACAACACCATTATTTGCAACTGGATGGTTACCACCATGTTGTCCAAATTTTAGTTTATAAGTATCATATCCATGGGCAATAGAAAGCATTTGATGTCCTAAACAAATTGCAAAAATTGGAATATCTGTTTTTACTAATTTTTGAACTTGTTCTTTTTCTGCTATTAAAGTAAGTGGATCACCTGGACCATTTGATAGAAAAACTCCACCTATCTCTCCTGCTTCAAATCTTGCTATTAAATCATCTGCTTTAAAAGTTGAAGGTACAACTTCTACTTCAAGACCTGATTCAACAAGCTCATTTAAGATATTTCTTTTAACACCAAAATCTATAACAACAACTTTTTTATCACTCATTACAGCTTTATTATAAGCTTTAATATTGTGATTCCAAGCTCCTGATTTGTGTACATAAGATTCTTTCGTTGATACTATTTCTATATAATTTATATCTTCAATTCTAGGACTTGCTTTTAGTTGTTTTGCTAATTCATCTTTATCAGAAATTTCAGTTGATGCTATCATCATCATAGCACCTTCATCTCTAATCATTTTTGTTAAATATCTAGTATCAATATCACAAATTCCTAAAACTCCATGTTCTTTTAAAAGTGAATCTAAATCATTTTGAGCTCTGTAATTTGAATATTCACTATGATAATTTCTAACTAATACACCTTTACAATGGCATTTTCTGCTTTCCATGTCATTGTCATTAACTCCAACATTCCCAATTTCAGGCATTGTAAAAGTAATAAATTGTCCAGCATAAGATGGATCTGAAATAATTTCTTGGTATCCAGTTAATGATGTATTAAAAACTATTTCTCCAACAGATGTTCCCGTTGCACCAAAAGATTTCGCTTCTAAAAAAGTCCCATTTTCTAAATATATCCATACTTTTTGCATTTATATCAATCCTCTTTTTGTTAATTCCTCTTCATATAATCTGTGATATACAAGATCATAATCATCAGTTCCTGGTATTAATTTTCTTTTATAATTTTTTAATTTTGCCATAACTTCACTATCAGCTTTTTCAAAACCTTTAATAAAATCATCTAAAGAAGCAAATATTACATTTTTGATTTGATTATCAGAACATGTATAATGTATAAAATCTTCTTCCCATAAATAATCTAAAATTTTGTGAGCAATATCTGAAAATCTATCTTCATTATTTAAAATAACGCCAAAATCATTAGCTAATCTTTTTTTAGTCATCCAAAAAAGTTGTCTTCTATCAGCATTTAAATACTCAATTTCTTCTTCTTGCTCTTCTAGAATTTCTTGAACTTTTTCATCTAACCCAAACTCTTTTTCTAAATCTTCATCTAGAATTCTTTCTACTTCTGCTTCAATACTGTGTTTTTCTTTTCTAACCTCAACAAAGTCACAACTAATTAAATCTCTTGTAATTCTTCTTGAGACATACGGTGTATGATGTAATTTCATTCTCATGCGTTTTTACCCCCTTATAATTGTGTCATCTCGTTCAGGAGATGTTGAAACGATTCCAACTTTAACAGAAGTAATTTCTTCTATTTTTTCTATATACTTTTTTGCATTTACTGGTAGTTTATCATAATCTCTAATTCCAACAACACTTTCCCAACCATCAATCTCTTCATATATTGCTTTTACATCTTCTAAATGTGTTGGAACATAATCTATTCTTTCTCCATTTAATTCATAAGCAACACAAATTTTAATTTTGGCAAATCCATCTAAAACATCAAGTTTCATTAAAGCTAATTGGTCACAACCATTTAATCTTCCTGCGTGTTTAACTGCAACGGCATCAAACCAACCACATCTTCTTTTTCTTCCAGTTGTTGTTCCAAACTCTTTTCCAACTTGAGCCATAGTTTCACCCTCATCACCAAAATCTTCTGAGGGGAAAGGTCCATTTCCTACTCTTGTACAATAAGCTTTTGTAATACCAGTTACAATTCCTACATCTTTAGGACTTAATCCTAAACCTGTACAAGAACCTGCACTTACTGTATTCGAAGAAGTTACATAAGGATATGTTCCATGGTCAATATCAAGCATAGTTCCTTGCGCACCCTCAAGTAAAATTCTTTTATTTTCATCAAGAGCTTTCCAAACCATATTTGTCGTATTTGTAATAAATGCAGATAATTTTTCTTTATATCCTGTTAACTCATCAAATAACTCTTTTTCATTTGGAGTTGCGATTTCAAGCACATCAAAAATTGCTCTATTTTGTTCAAAATATTCTAAAATAGATTGAGTTAATTTAGTAGGATTAAGTAATTCACCAACTCTATGCCCTACTCTATTTATTTTATCAGAATAAGCAGGTCCGATTCCTTTTCCAGTTGTTCCAATAGCTTTTGCGCCTCTTAATCTCTCTTTTGCTTGATCAATTAATGCATGATAAGGTAAATTTAAATGTGCTTTATCTGAAATAAAAAGTCTTCCCTCTAAATTTTTAAATTGACTCATCTCTTTGATAATATTCTCAGGTGATAAAACAACACCATTTCCAATTACATTTACAGCTTTTGGATTTAAAATTCCTGAAGGAACTAGGTGTAAAGCATATTTTACTCCATCAACCCAAATAGTATGACCAGCATTATGTCCACCTTGGCTTCTACAAACCATGTCATATTTTTGAGCAAGCATATCAACTATCTTACCTTTCCCCTCGTCTCCCCATTGGATACCAACTATTATATCTGCGCTCATTCTTAATCCTCTAAAATTTTTAATAAATTATCTGTATATAGTGCAAAACCTAGTGAACTTATTCCTTCACTTGAGTAAACTCCACCATTGCATAGTGTTAAATTATCATTAATTACTCTGTAATAAATGCCATCATAATATCTTAACGCACCATAATAAAGCGGAGCTATAATTATATTTCCATAATCAACTCCTTTTGCTTTTGAAAGAAGTTTTTCTAATTCTGCTTTAATAGATACAGGAACAATCTTTATTACATTTTCTAAACTTTTTATATCTTTAACTTTAATAAGTTTATTTAGCCATTCACAATTTAATTTAAATAGTGTTGCAATTTCCCCATTTTTAAATAAATCAATATCAAGATTTAGTTCTTTTGAAACAAGCATTGGAATATTAATATTTGATATTTGTAAAATTGGCTCTATTTTTAAAGCTTTTAAAATCTTTGCTGTTAAATTCATAACATCAGCAATATTATTATGATCTATCCACTCACATCCAATTTGGTACTCTTCTTTTGATGGATAAGTAAAAATAGGTTGAACATAAAACCATTTTCTGTGAGCTGTTGTTCTTCCTAACCTTTTTGTTATTATTCTTACTACATCTAAAGTTGAGTCGGCTCTTAAAGATACCTGTTCATTTTGCTCATCTGAAAATTTTATTAGTTTTTTTTCATTTGCGATTGCTTGATGTTGAGAATATGAAAAATTTGGAGTTAATATCTCTTCAAATCCACTCTTCTCCAAAATATCGCAAACTTGATTTTCTAATACTCTTTTTCTTTTAGCAGATGCTCCAAAGTATAATCGACTTCCTTTTGGGATTTCGTGTTCAAAAATCATTATTCCTAGTTTCCTTTAAACATATTTAATGCAAAAACTTTATTTGCTGTTCCGTCAAATGTTCTAATACCCAAATCATCTAATGCTAATTCAACAGCATTCACAGCCCAAGATGCTTCATAATTTTCAACTAATCCCATGTGATTAATTCTAAAAATTTTACCAGCTAAATGATCTTGACCACCTGCAATGTTTACATTATATTTATTTTCTAATATTTTTCTAATTGCACTTGATTGCTCAGTATAAACAGTTGTCATTGCATTTGCAGGAGTTTTTGGATAAATATCAAATCCAATTGCTTTTAAAGCTTCTCTTGTAGCATTTGCTCTTAAAGCAGTTTGTTTATATAAATTATCAAATCCATCAGCTTTTAGTTTTTCTAAAATTGCACCTAAACCAATAATAAGCGTAGTTGCCGCCGTCCATGCTGTTGTATTTTTTCTTTGATTTTTGATTTCAATAGCTAAGTTAAAGTAATAACCTCTTGGTTTTGACTCAATTTTAGCAACTGCATCATTTGACAATCCGATCATTGCAAGACCTGGTGGTAACATAAAAGCTTTTTGGCTTCCAGTTACAACTGCATCAAGATTTGTAGTATCAATTTTTTCAACACCAACTGCTGTAATTCCATCTGCAACTATTGTAATATCTTTATTAATTTTTTTAATTTCCGCAGCAATCTCTTCAACTGGATGTCTTAATCCTCCAGCACTTTCACAAATTTGAATAAATACAGCATCAATTGAAGAATCAGCTTTTATTTCATTTATAACTGCTTCAACGCTAACAGGGGTATTCCATTCATTTTTTATTTCAGTATAATCTATACCAAATGCAGCACAAATTTTTCCGAATCTCTCACCAAATTTTCCTGAATTAATTGTAAGTGCTTTTTTATGTGTTAAGTTTGTAACACAAGCTTCCATAGCACCTGTACCACTTGAAGCTAACATTACAACTTCAGGCATATCATAAATTTCAATTAATAATTCTCTAGTATTTTTAAAAATAGCTTCAAACTCTTCAGTTCTATGATGAATTGTAATATCAGCCATAGCTTTTCTTACAAATTCTGGTACTGGAGTTGGACCTGGCGTCAATAGCATTTTAGTATCCTTATTTTTTCATTCTTTATAGCAAAACGAAATATTTTATCCAAAAAATCATTATGAAAAGGTTAATCATTTATTTATATTTTTTACAATTTCATAAAATACTCTTGACATTATTACTAATTAGTAATATAATTTCGACAGGAGTATGCAAATGAATAAAAAAACGTTAAAAACTTATGGTGCAAGAACTGATAAATCTATGAAAACTGTTGTTAGATTAGAAAAAGCCAGTTTAAAAATCACTAATTTGACTATTAATTATTTATCAAAACATAATCTAACATTTAATCAATTTAAAGTATTAGAAGTATTGTATCATTTAGGTGATTTGAACATTGGTTCAATTACAAAGTTGACTATGAGCACACCTGGGAATATCACTGTTGTTGTAAAAAATTTAAAAAGAGATGAATGGATTACTTCAATAAAAGACCCAAATGATAGTAGAGCTTCAATTTTATCAATTACTCAAAAAGGTAAAGATATTATAGAAGAGGTTTTCCCAAATCATGCAAAAAATCTAACTCATGCGTTGGAAATTTTAAGTGATGAAGAATTAAATACTTTATATGATTTATTGAATAAAGTTTACAAAGCAAATTAAAATTTTTTGCTTTAATATTACTAATTAGTAAAATAAAATAATAAAAGGAATAATATGAAAATTTTAAAATTAAGTTTAGTTTCACTGGCTGTTTCAACTGCATTATTTGCAGGTACTTACAACGTTGATGCAAGTCATACAAATGCAGGTTTTACAGTAAAACACATGATGATTACAAATGTAACTGGGAAATTTAATGATGTTGCTGGAGCTTTTGAATTTGATGAAAAAACAAATACATTAAAATCAATAAATGGTGAGATCGTTGTTGCTTCAATTAATACAGCAAATGAAAAAAGAGATGAACATTTAAAAGCTGAAGAGATGTTTGATGTAGCTAAATTTCCAAAAATTACTTTTAAATCAACAAAAATTGAAAAAGATGCAGTTTATGGTGATTTCACTATGAAAGGTGTAACAAAATATATCAAACTTGATTTAGAAACAACTTCTGTAATCAAAGATCCTTGGGGAAAACAAAGAACAGGTTTTTCACTTAATGGAAAAATTAAAAGAAGTGATTTTGGTATAGTTTGGAATAAAGCTTTAGAAACAGGTGGAGTTGCTGTATCTGATGATGTTAAACTTAATATTGATGTAGAAGGAGTTTTAGCTAACTAACTTAGCTAAAACTTAAAAAAAGGAAAAAAATGGCAACAAAATTAGAAGCAAACAAAGAGTATTACTACTGTACATGTGGTAAAAGTGAAGATGGAATTTTCTGTAATGGAGCGCACAAAGGAACAGAATTTACTCCAAAAGTATTTACAGTAACTGAAACAAAAGAGTATCATTTGTGTGGATGTAAAAAAACAAAGAATGCACCATTCTGTGATGGTTCACACGCAAAATAGGTATTAAGAATGAACCCAACACTATTTATTTCACATGGCGCCCCAAATATAATTTTAAGTGATATAAAATCTAAACAAAAAATAAGAGAGTTAGCAAATAGTTTAGAAAAACCAAAGTATATAATTATATTTTCAGCACATTATTTAACACAAGATTTAAAAATTGTTTCTCCTGATACAAATAAGATAATGTATGATTTCTATGGTTTTGAAGATGAATTATATAAAGTAAAATATGAGATAAATAGTGATGAGAAATTAACTTTAGATTTAATCGAAAAATTAAAAAAAGAGAATATTAATATCTCAATCGATGAAAATAGAAAAAGTTATGATCATGGAGTTTGGAATGTTCTTGCATTAATGTATGAAGATCTTGAAATTCCAGTACTACAAATAAGTATTCCTACTTCTTATGATATAAACCAATTAATTAATCTAGGAGAAAAACTTCAACAATTTAAAAATGAAGCTTTGATTATTTGTAGTGGTGGAATTACTCACAACTTAGGTGATATGAGTATGAACCCAAATGTAAGAAATTACGCAAAAGAATTTAATAATGATATGATAGATATTGTTGAAAATGCAAAAGAAAAGAAGTTACTAAATATTCAAAAAAATATAAATTTTTATAAAAACCACCCTTCAATTGAGCATTTTTTACCTATGTTTATAGCTTTTGGAAATGCTATAAATAAAAAAGGAAAATCATTTAATAGTGAGATGTTGTATTCAAATATCTCAATAGAAAGTTTTATTTTTGACAAGGAGTTAAAATGTTAAAAAAATTACCAAAAGAAAATATGGGAACATCAAATTTAGGTTGGTTAGAAAGCCGTTTTCATTTCTCATTTGCAGAATATAGAAATCCAAATAATATAAATTTTGGAGTTTTGAGAGTTTTAAATGATGATATTGTTCATCCTGAATCTGGGTTTGACACTCATCCTCATGCAAATATGGAAATCATTTCTTATGTTGTAAATGGAGAGATTACTCACAAAGATTCTATGGGAAATTCTGAGACTTTAAAAAGAGGTGAAGTTCAATATTTAAGTGCAGGTGATGGAATATATCATAGTGAACACAATGTTCACAAAAGTGATGATTTAAGACTTTTACAAATTTGGATTATTCCTCCAAAAGCTGGACTTCCTAGACTTTATGGCTCAAAAAGATATGAAGAAAAAGATAGAATTAATAAGTTTCTAAATATCGTTTCAAGCACGAATGGAACGGCTAATATAAAAATCTATCAAGATATAAATATTTATGTTAGTGAAATTGAAATTGATAAATCTTTAGAATTTGAAATCAAAGAAAATAGACAAGTTTATTTTGTACAAATTGAGGGAATTTCATCTATAAATGGTCTTATATTAGAAAATGGCGATGCTATGGAAATCGTAGATGAAAAAAAAATAGAAATAAAAGCTTTGGAAAATTCACACTTTTTATTTATTGAAATGGCTAAAGTATAATTAGAATTTAACTATACTTCCCTATAAAAAATTATAGGTTAGATTATGAAAATTCTTTTAAATGGTGTTGGTAGAATTGGTAAGGCTATTTTAAAACAGCTAGATACAAATAAAGATTTTGAAATTGTTGTTATAAATGAAATAAATCCATATATTGAAAATATAGTTTATTCAATAAATTATGATTCAACTTATGGAAAATATGAAGATAGATTTAAAATCGTTGAAAATAACTATATTCAAAATTCAACATCAAAAATAAAAATCACAAATTTTGATTCTTTAGAAAAAATAGATTTAAAAGACATTGATATTATTATTGATTCAAGTGGTAAAAAAGAGGACATTAAGCTTTTAAAAAATCTTCCTGTAAAGGCAATATTTTTAACTCATCCAAATAATGAAGCTGATATAAATGTGATTTTAGGAGTAAATGAAAAAGATTTAAACCCAAATATTCACAAAATCATTTCTACAAGTTCTTGTAATGCAACAGCTTTACTTCCTGCTTTAAAACTTATAAACGATAAAAAAAAGATTTTATGTGGAGATATTCTTACAGTTCATCCTTTGTTAAATCATCAAAGGGTTCTTGATGGAAGTTTTGTAAAAAGCGATACTAGAGAAGTGAATTGTAACTTTGAATTTGGTAGGTCATCTACCCAAAATATTATTCCAAACAAAACAACAACAATAAAAGCCTGTTCTTTTGTACTTTCAAATATTAATCAAAATCTAATAAGTTCAAGTTCTCTAAGAGTTCCAACAGATACAGTTGGAGCTATAAATGTAACTTTATTTACAAAAGAGAAATCAACAAAAAATGAAATAATTGAGCTTTTTGCAGAGTATGAAAAAAATCAAAATTTTCCAATAGTTTTAAATAATTTTGAACCTTTGGTTTCAAGTGATTTTAAAAAAGAGAAATTCACAACAATAATTGACCATAGATACACTGATGTTATAAATAATATGATAAAACTTTTAGTTTGGTACGATAATGAATGGGGATATGCTTCTAAAGTTGTGGAGATTTTGAAATATTATAAAGATATAAAAAAAGGGTAAGTTCTAAAACTCACCCTTTTTCTTTTTTAATCTAAAATCTAAATTTTTAGATAAATTCAACACATTTAGCACCATCAGCAATATGACCAATCACATAACCATCAGTGTTAGCTAAAATTGAATCTACATTCTCAGAACTTACAACTAAAACCATACCAACACCCATATTAAATGTTCTGTACATCTCTTCTAGTTCTACGTGTTTACCCATAAATTCAAAAATTGGTAAAACTCTAACGTCTGCTCTTTTTACAACCGCTTTTAAATTATCTGGTAAAACTCTTGGTAAGTTTTCTGTAATTCCTCCACCTGTTATATGTGCTAAAGCATTGATTTTGTCTTTGTTAGCTTTGAACTCTTTTACATAAATTCTAGTTGGTTCTAATAATACATCTTTAAGTGGTTTTCCTTGGAAATCATCATCTAAAGACATTCCTAATTTTTCAAGTAAAAGTTTTCTAACAAGTGAAAAACCATTTGAGTGCACACCAGAAGATGGTAAAGCGATTAAAGTATCACCTGCTTTGATTTTATCAATTCTATTTAACTCATCTTTTTCTGCAATTCCAACACAAAAACCAGCTAAATCGAAATCACCCTCTTTGTACATTCCTGGCATTTCAGCAGTTTCACCACCAACTAAAGCGCACTCGCTTCTGATACAACCCTCAGCGATTCCCTTTACTACTTGAGTAGCTTCTTCAACATTTAATTTTGCAGTAGCATAATAATCTAGAAAAAATAATGGCTCTCCAAAGTTACATAATAAGTCATTTGAACACATAGCAACTAAATCAATTCCAACTGTGTCGAATTTTTTTGCATCAATTGCAAGTTTTAGTTTTGTACCAACACCATCTGTTCCAGATAAAATTACAGGTTTTTTATAACCACTTGGTAATTCAAATGCACCAGCAAATGAACCTATTCCACCTAGAACTCCAGGAATCATTGTTGATTTTACATAAGGTTTGATATTTTCTACAAACTGATTTCCAGCATCAATATCAACCCCAGCATCTTTGTAACTAACTGTTGCCATTATTCACCTTTTTTTTATTCTGTTTTCAAATCTTGCGATTACTTTAAATTTTTTTGGGTATTATAGCAAAATGTTTATAAATATTAAGGACTATATATAATGAAAGATAATAACGCATTTAATGAAATGATGGTACATTTACCATTGTGTACACACAAAGAAGCTTCTAATGTTCTGATTATTGGAACTACAAATGAAGATATGAGAAACCAAGCTGCTAAGCATAATAAAACTTCAAATATTGAATTTGGAGATTTATCACTACTTACTTCTAAAAATGAAAAAGATATTGATGTAATAATTTTAACTGATGTTAAAATTGATGAATTACTATTGGCAAATATTGAAAGAATTTTAAAAATTGATGGTTTAATCGCTTTTGCTTCAAAAGCATTTTCAAGAGATGAAGATAAATTATTCGCTGATTTAAAACTTGTTGGAACAAAATTCTGGATTGCTATGCCATTTAAATTTGGTCATAATACTTCAATTATTGCTTCAAAAAGATACCATCCAACAGCTGATATAAATCTTCAAAGAGCCGATTTATTAGATGGATTGGATTATTATTCAGCTGAAATCCACAACGCATCTTTTGTATTTCCAGCAGCAGAGTTTAGAGCTCTAACTGGAATTGCTAAAAGATAAAAAACTGCTATTAAATATAAATAAATCATTATTATTGTAGAATATTTCTTATGAGTAATGATTTATTTAAAAATGCAATCGCCTTAACTGGCGGAATTTCAACAGGAAAAAGCACTGTTTGTAACCTTTTTAAACTTCACGGTTTTTTAACAATTGATGCTGATTTAATTGCACATAAGTTGTTGGATGAAAATTCAAATAAAATTGCCACAATGTTTGGTGAACAATATGTTGAGAATGGAAAAGTTTTAAGAAAAGAACTAGCCAAAATTATATTTTCAAATGAAGAAAATAAACTAAAACTAGAAGCCCTACTTCACCCACTAATCAAAGAACAAATTATCAAAGAATCAAAAATATTTGAAAGCCAGAACAAACCATATTTTGTTGATATTCCACTGTTTTTTGAGAAAATGAATTATCCAATTTCAAAATCATTGGTAATTTATACTCCAAAAGAAATACAAATCCAACGGCTTATGAAAAGAGATAATATTGATGAAGATGAAGCCAAACTAAAAATCTCAAATCAGATGGATATAGAAGAAAAAAGAAAATTAGCTGATATGGTAATTGATAATTCACAAAATTTAAAACATTTACAAGCAGAAGTAGAACGAATCATCGGAGAGATTATATGACATATACAAAATATAGTGCAAGTGGAAATGACTTTGTAATTTTTCACACTTTTATTGAAAAAAATTATGCAAACGATGCTATAAAATTATGTAATAGAACAGAGGGAATTGGTGCGGATGGATTAGTTGTTATTGTGCCATCAAATGAAGCTGATTTTAAATGGCAATTTTACAATAGTGATGGAAGTGATGCAGCTATGTGCGGAAATGCAACAAGAGCTGTTTCTCATTATGCTTTTACTAATAATTTAGTAGCATCTAATGAAATGCAATTTTTAACGGGTGCTGGTCTTATAAAGTCACATGTTGAAAATGATATTGTTGAAACTCAATTAACTGCCCCAAAAGTTGTAAAAGATGAGTTTACTCAGGATGGTTTTTCTTGGTATTTAGTTGATACGGGTGTTCCTCATCTTGTAACAATAGTTGATGATTTGGAACTATATAATCATGATTTATGTGCAAAAATGAGATATGAACACAATGCAAATGTTAATTTTGCAAAAATAGAAAATGGCATTATAAAAGTAAGAACTTACGAAAGAGGAGTTGAAGGTGAAACACTTGCATGTGGAACTGGAATGGCTGCTTGTTTTTTAAGAGCAAATAATTTAGGTCTTGTAAAAGATTCTACTTTTGTTTACCCAAAAAGCGGTGAAGAGTTAACTCTTTCGAAAAAAAATGGTGCTATTTATTTCAAAGGTGCTGTAAAAAAAGTTTTTGTAATAACAATTTAATAAAATCAATAATAAGGATAATAAATATGAAATTCCCTGCGCCTTTAAAATCTGACTCTATAAAAATTATGCTTCTTGGAAGTGGTGAACTTGGTAAAGAAGTTATTATTGAAGCTCAAAGATTAGGAATAGAAACAATCGCTGTTGATAGTTATAATAATGCTCCTGCTCAGTTAGTTGCTAATAAATCATATACAATTAATATGAAAAATAAAAATGAGATTCTTGATGTAATAAGAAGAGAAAAACCAACTTTTATTTTACCAGAAGTTGAAGCTATCAATATTCAAGCACTTTTTGAAGCAGAAAAAGAGGGATTTCATGTAATTCCAAATGCAGATGCTGTTAATAAAACTATGAATAGAAAAAATATTAGAGAGTTTGCAGCAGTTGATTTAAAACTTCCAACAAGTAAATTTGAGTTTGTTACAACTTTTGAAGCTTTACAAAAAGCTGCTTCAAATATTGGTTTTCCTTGTGTTATCAAACCTGTTATGAGTTCTTCTGGTCATGGTCAAAGTGTTGCAAGAAGCGAGGCTGATTTAGAAAAATCTTGGGAATTAGCAAAAGAAGCAAGAGGAGATGCTAGTGAATTAATAGTTGAAGAGTTTATTAGATTTGACTATGAAATTACGATGCTTACTATTAGAAATGGAATTGATACTGTATTTTGTGAACCAATAGGACATATCCAACAAGATGGTGACTATATCTTCTCATGGCAACCAATGAATATGAGTGAAATTGCAATTGCAAAATCTCAAGAGATTGCTAAAAAAATCACTGATGGATTGGGTGGTCGAGGGATTTTTGGAGTTGAACTTTTTGTAAAAGGTGATGATGTTTATTTCTCTGAAGTAAGTCCAAGACCACATGATACTGGAATGGTTACTATGATTACTCAAAGTGCTAGTGAATTTGCACTTCATGTAAGGGCAGTTTTAGGACTTCCAATTGAATATATAACTTATGGAGCTGGTGCAAGTGCTGCATTCAAAGCAAAAGGTGATAGTTTTAATCCTCAAATTGATATTTATGATTCTTCATTTACAAAAGATTCAATTATTAGAGTATTTGGAAAACCTCAAAGTCATGTGGGAAGAAGAATGGCTGTCGCTTTAACTTTCGATAAAGATTCAAGTGATAAAGCTTTACAAAAAGCAAAAGAAATTATTGGGAACTTTAAAGATAATTAATTAGAAAGATTAAGAACTAATTATACATAACATAATTAGTTCTTATACAAGTACATTTAGATACAATTACATCTATTATTTTTATAGGATTTCCATTTTGAAGAAAAAGCTCATTTTTATACTCTCTTTTTTCTTCACCTGCTTATTTTTTACATATGTAATTTTCACACTTATTGAAAATAGAAAAAAAGAACATTTAGATGCAGAAAAGAAAATCATTGAAGTTACTTACAATACGATAATTGAAGCATATAAAGTTTATTCAAATATCATTTATTTTAATAAATTAAATACTAAAGAAACAAAAAGTATTTTAGAAAATGTTTATACATCATCAATAGAAGAACAAGAAACAATAAGAAAAAATCTATATGAACATCTTATTGATATGTACAACAACATGGAAGATTACAAACTCAAACAACTCCACTTTCATTTAAAAAACAATGATAGTTTTTTAAGATTTCACAGACCCACAAAATATGGAGATAATTTAACAGAAATAAGACATACCGTGGCTTTTGTAAATGAATATCAAAAACCAATTAGTGGTTTTGAAGAAGGTAGAATTTATAATGGATACAGGTTTGTTTATCCATTAAAATATAATGATAAATATTTGGGTAGTGTTGAAACTTCTGTTTCTATGGAATCAATTATGAATGATTTAAAAAAAGAACTCTCAAGTGAATTATCATTTATCATAAAAAAATCTGTTGTTGATAATACGGTATTTGAAGAAGAAAAAGATAATTATGTCCAATGTTCAATTAATGATGATTTTTATCATGAAAAAAGTATTTCAAAAGATGAAAATGAAATTATGGGAACTATTATAAAAGAATATTTTGAAAAAAATCCTACACAAGCTAAAAATAATCTCAAGTCAGGAGAGATTTTTAATTTTTATAGTTTTTATAAGAATAATTATTACATAACCACATATTTACCACTTAAAAATATTGTTTCAAATCAAACTGTTGCATATATTATAATTCTAAATGAACATAATGATTTACATGATTTTATAGTGCAATATCTTTTATTTTTAGCCATTCTAATATTTTTAACATTATTCGTAATTTATTTCTTTTATAGAATAGATAGAACAAAAATACAACTTTTCAAAAAAGAAAAAGTACTAAAAGAAGTACAAAAAATTGCTCAACTTGGATATTGGGAATTTGATGTTATGCAAAAAAAGCTTAGATGGAGTGATGAAGTTTATCATATCTTTGGATTTGAACCCAAAGAATTTGAAGCTAGTTATGAAAATTTTATAAAATATATTCATCCTGAAGATATTGAAAAAGTAACTAAATCATATGAAAATTCAATAAAAAATAGAACAAACTATCAAGTAGAGCATAGAATTATTACTAAACATGGTGAAATAAAATATGTAGAAGAACAGTGTCGACACACTTTTGATGAATATGGAGAGGTTGTTCAATCATTGGGAACTATTCATAATATTACAAGTATTAAACTTTATCAATTAAAAATCAAGAGCACTAAAGAACAATTTGAATCTTTAGTTTCTCATATTCCAGATATGATTTATAGATGTAAAATAGATGATGATTTTACGATACTTTATGTAAATAATGCAATAGAAACAATTACAGGCTATACAATTGATGAAATAAAATTTAATCGTGTTGTATCGTTTGTAAGTATTATTCATATAGATGATTTAGCAATGGTTCGCAAAAATATAAACCTAATGCTTAAAAATAATACTTTGAATATTGATTTAAAATATAGAATTATTTCAAAAGATGGAAGAATTATTTGGATAAATAACAATATTCAATTAATTAACGATGAACACCACTCTTATTTTGAAGGTGTAATTAGTGATATAACAGCACAAAAAGTTGCTTATGATAAACTTTATAAATTTATAGATACTCAGGATAACATGGTAATTTTGACAACTGGGAAAAATATTGAATTTGCAAATAAAAAATTTTTCCAATTTTTAGGATTCAAAAATATTGAAGATTATAAAATAAATCACAAATGCATTAGTGATTTGTTCCTTGAAGATGAAAAATTCTTTAATCTATCCCTAGTAAAAGAAGATGAAAATTGGGTTAATATAATCCAAACACTGAGTTATAGAAGAAGAGTTGTTGCAATTAGGGGAAAAAATAGCTCAACTCATGCTTTTTCTGTAACAATTAATAAATTTGAAGATTCTATTTATATAGTTAGCTTTGCTGATATTAGTGAAACAATACTTGAAAATATGCAATTAGAAGAAAAAACATTAAAAGATAAATTAACAAATGCTTATAATAGAGAGTTCTTTGAAAACAATTACCAAAGACTAATTGAAACTTTTAAAAGTGAAGATATGTATTTTGGTTTAGCAATGATTGATATAGATAACTTTAAAAATATAAATGATTCGTATGGTCATAATATTGGTGATGAAATTTTAATAAATCTTGTATCAATTATAAATAAATTTTCAAGAAATGATGACATATTAATTCGTTGGGGTGGAGAAGAATTTATTATAATATTAAAAGTTTCTTCAGAAGATAGACTTAATATCATACTTGAAAATATAAGAAAAACTATCGAAAAATCTAAAATAGATAAACTTCCCACAATTACTTGTAGTTTTGGTGGAACTATATATGAAAATAATGAACAAATCAATGATACTATTAAAAGAGCGGATGAAGCTTTGTATATAGCAAAAGCAAATGGGAAAAATAAAGTAATACTGAAATAAAAAAAGTGGCCCTGGTATAAGTCGAACAAATAGCCACAAAGCCTAATTCATAGCACTTCATAGATAATTTATTTTTATGATGACCCAATTATCATTCTTATAGCATAATATTTAAAAATAAAAGAGGTGTAAAATGAAAATGAGTTTAGTTAAAAAAGCATTAGAAAGTAATAAAAGCTTTCAAGGTTGGAACAAATCAATAGGTTTATCATTTGAGGATTTTGATGTTGTAGAGCTTATTGAGAATGATACAAGATTATTAATACATAGAAAGGGCAAAAAAGATATTGGGGATTATAGCATTAGAATTAAAAACGGTGTAGTAGATAGTTTCTGTTTTGATATGGCAAACGAAACAGTTAGACAAAGTAGATTGGATTTTATTGCTTCTTTAAAAGTTTCATAATTTAGATAAGGGGCATAAAATGATTATATTAACAGAACAAAAAAGAAATGAACTAAAGCAACAATTAGAAAACAATAAAAAGTTTCAGTTTCTAAAAAATGATATAGGTTTATCATTTGAGGATTTTGATATTATTGACTCAAATTTAGATTTAGAAATTCATCAAGGCAAAAAAGATATTGGGGACTTTTGTATATTTTTAAAAGATGGAGTGATTAATAGTGCTTATTATGATTTGATATAAATTTAAAAATAGGAGTTTGTATCAAAAAATGATACTGGACGCTTCACATCTGGTGGCAAAGCCCAGCAGGGGTTAGAGTCAAATAAAAAACCAGATACTCTAATTGATGAAAGTATATCAAACAACATTCCTAAAAGTCAAAATGAAAAATGATTTTGATATACTTATTCAAAGATTTAGAACTGTATTGTGTGCATTTTTAGAAGATACAGTCGCCCCCTGGTGCGAGGAATGGAGGTCGGGCGAACTCCCTAAGTCTTTTACTATCAAGAGAGGTTAAAGTAATTCTGCCCAGTGAAGGCATACCCTCTCTTAAATTTTTATAACCTCGCTCTAACCTCGCTGTTTCAGGATTTTAATATTAATGTAAAACCTACCCGTAACCTACCCGTCATACCTTAGGGTAATCTTAGGGTAAATGTATAAGCAAATCATTTAAAATGAAATGATAAAACCTTGGGGTTACCTTGGGGTTTTTTTGACTCAACCCTTTGCAAAACCTTTGCATAATTTTAATTTTAAGTGTTGATTTTTCTTTTTCAAATGCGACTATGTAGTATTTTATCTGTTGATTTTTATTATTTAACTCTTGAGCTACAAGTTTAAGTTTAAAGTCGTAAATTTTTCGACTTCTCTATTTGAAATGTATCGCTAAAACCTTGCCCTTACCTTGCTGTCTTTTTATTTTTAAAGTCAAGTTTTGACAGGTTTTAAAGTTAGGTTTTATTAGGTTTTTTCATTTTCAAAAAGGGGGTTATTTTCATTTTTAAACCCCTCTTTTTTTATTACTCTTATCTTTGAATTTAATTAATACTTTTGCACTATCAAATTTTTTATCTTTTGATAGTATCTCTTTTATTTTTTGCTCTACTTCTTGCTTAGTCATTATTCCTCTTTTGCTAAATCTGTAATTTGTTTTAATTCATAAAGTGGCAAAGCTAAGTATTTTATATTTGGAATACTTATTAAAGCTTCTAATCTCCACAGTACACCATCTAATTTGTTTTTGATAGCTTTGTTGTAGATTACAATTTTATCAATCATTAGGGCATTTGTTTTGTTAATGTAATATGTATCTGTTGGCTTTTTACTTGTTGGCTCTATGTATTGAATTAAATTAAAAATAGAACTAAGTTTTACTAAGTTTGGTTTATACTTCATATCTAAGCATAAATCAATGTTTGAAATATCTTTTAACACATTTATAATTTGCAATATCAATTCTCTTGGTGGTGGATTTTTATGATATTGCATTAATCCAAATATTACCATTGTTGCATTACGATATTTTTTCTCTACTTGATTGCTTTTGTTGTAACAATAAATATCAAAGTTTTCTAATCGATAAACACTTGTAACCTCATCATCTGATAATCTTCTTTTTAACTTATGCAAAATATCTGAATTCTTTTGTAATTTATTCCAATTTCCTAAACAATCTAATCTCTCTTTTTTATACTGTTTTTGAAATTCAATTCTAATACTATCTATCATAAAAGTTTCATTATTATTTTGATTAAACTCATTAATAAACTGTTCTAATTCTTGGAGCATTTTCATATCTATTTTTCTCTACATTATGGGATTGATTTCTTAAACTACTTTTTTGACTCTATTGCTTTGCCCTTTGTATCGGGTGGCTCTCTTATTTTATAGCTATAAATTCTATAACATACTTAGATTACCTTGATACACATTATAAGGGGTATTTTTTCAAACCTTAAAGCATAAAAAAAGGGCAAAATCACTGCCCTTTATAATCATTTTATTTTGATTATTTTTTATTCTAAGAATTCGGGGAATGGTTTAGTTACTTGATTATCTTCTTTCTCTCTATCTATTGCATATAATTCCCGAAAGTCTAAATCTTCTCTATCTTTTAAAATAAGATTTCTTTTTCTTGAAACACTTGATAATGAACTAAAAAATTCTAAGGGCAAATCTATTCCTTGTATTTCTAATGTATAACTTTGCATTACAAATGGATTACCAATATCCCCTCCATATAAGGTAGGATTACTTTCCAATTTTTCCAATACCCATTCATTTATTTGTTTGTGTGTAAATTTGTCTAATATTAATTTTGGTTTTTCATTCTTACTCATAACGCAACCCCTTTAAACTCTTTACCATCTCTTAGTGCTTTTAGTTCATAACATAGTTTGATATTCAAATTAATATCTAAATACTCTACTGTTCCCTTATCTTCATCAGCTCTACAATAAAGTAAATCAGGAGCATTAATATAAAGCACTTCTAACATTTGAAGCCTTGAAGCTTTTTTAGGTTTTACACCACCATCTTTTACATATCTTTTTAAGGCTCTTGGATTAATATTGTAATCTTCTGCTATTTGGTTAAGTATAGTATTCATTATGCCACTACCTCTAAACCAAAGTTTTTATTAATTTCATCTATTGAAAAAACAGTTACTTTCTCACTTAATTTTTTTGGTGTTAATTTACCTTGTTTAGCAAAAAGCCATACTGTGCTTAATCCTATTCCTAATAATTGAGCTACTTCTTTTGCTCTATACATTTTCTTTGTTTGGAAACTATTAACTTCTTCTTTTCTCATTTTGTAAAACCTTGTTATTTGATTTACAATCGACTGCATATTTTAAATAAGATAGTAGCTTTCTATTTTTTCAAACTAACTAAGTGCAAGTCCGTCTTATCTGTATCAATTTTAAGAGAATTATTTTCCAAAAAGTAGGGGGTTTTTTCCACACTACAAGGATTTTATTAGGATTTTATAAGGATTTTATAAGGAGTTACATTTTGTTATGTGATATTGAACAACTTTTTCGGAAATATTAAAATGTAGTGCAGTCATAATCCTAATTTGTTTTCTTTGTTTTGTGGGGAATTTTAGCATTTGTAAATTGTAATACTCTATAATTTGATATGTGTTGTGTCTTTCTTTCTTTTGGACTTGATTATCCGATAAAGTATCCTCAATAAATTTTTTACCATAGCTTTGATTAATTGCTTTTAGTATTTGTTTTGCTAAGTCTTCATTTGAAATTATAAGATTTATTTTTTCTTCTCTTTCCATATCAATCCCTCAAACTCAAAATATAATTACTCCAAAACTTCATAAGAGGAATAAGTTGATTTATATAATCGCTTTTATTTGAGTAAGCTCTAACAACTTTAGATTTCTCTTGATGGTCTAATGCTCTTTCTTTTACCTCAAAGCTAAATTTACTATCAATGTCTAATGTTTCGACTAAACTTCTAAATGTACCTCTAAAGCCGTGAAGTCTTATCTTACGACCTTTTTTATCATCATTGAAACCCATTCTTTGTAATGCTCTATTAGGACTTTCATTATTAATTGGGTCACGATTATTAGTTCCTAAAAATATCCACTCTTGATGACCCGAAAATATTTGTTGTTCTTTTAAAATATCTATTACCTCATCTATTAAAGGCATTTTAAAATCATCAAAATTTAAATCTTTTATTTTCATCAATTCTCTTGGTATTGTTAAAAGCTTTTTATCATAATCAATATAAGCCCATCGAAGATTACAAAGGTTTTCGGCTCTTAATGGTATATGTAAAACTAACTTTAAAGCATTTCGTAATGAATGACCACCGTTATAGTTATAGATCGATGCTACTAACTCTTTTAAAATATTTGTATCTGTGATTTTAGAAAAATGTTTTACTGGCTTTGATTTGATAATATCGCTTTTTCTAATATCAGCTAAAATATTTCTATCACAATAGTTTCTTAGTACTGCATATCTAAAAAGATTATCCAGGTGTGTGAAAATATCAGCAGCAACCTCGTGGGCTTGTAATTGTTTAAGTTCAATAATTCTAACAATATCTTTTACTTCTATTTCTTTGATATGCTTATCTTTAAAAAATGGGTTTATATCTTTTGTGAATACTCTTAATTTATTTTTATGTGTGCTTTCTTTTGTTCTTTCAGATTCTTTATTTAACCATTCAGTAGCCACAGTTAAAAACATTCCGTTAATATCTATTGTATTTTCTTCTTTTATCTGTTTAGCATTACTGATTGGGTCAATACCACTATTTATTAATGTTTGATATTCTTGTTTTTTAGTTCTTGCTTCTTTAAGTGTTACAGTAGGGTATGTTTTAAATGATGTCTTTTTTCTTTGACTATTTAGTGTATATCTAAATTCCCAAATTTTTGACCCATTGGGTTTTATTGATAATCTTAATCCACCACCATCATTTAAAAAATATTCTTTCTCTTTGGGTTTAGCTTTTTTGATTTGTATATCTTGTAATAGCTCTATTGTTCCCATTTACTAACCTCTTTTACTATCAATTGGGTCATAAATTTTTAATAAATTGGGTCTTTTTATGAGATGACCCAAAATATGACCCAATTTTTATTAGATTTACTTAGGTTAGTTTAATCTAAGTTAGATTAAGATTCCTTTATAAGTTTCGATTTTAAGGGATTTTTTGGATTGTTTTGGATGAGGTTAGATTGTAAAATGGCACGC
>JAQVLW010000035.1 GCA_028703945.1 Aliarcobacter sp.
ATTTTATCTAAAATCTCATAAGAATTACTTTTTTTTAATAGGGAATATACTAATATTACCTTTTAATGCAAAGGAAATAATTATTGATGTTTTCTAAAGATGAATGGACTCAACAAGAATTTTTAAAAAACAAGAAAGAACTTGAGAAAAAAGATATTAAAGTAATTTTAATAGACACAATTTTAAAGCCCATTGCAAATATGCAAACTATGGTCTATAATCCACCTTTAATGCAACAATTTCCAGAAAATTCAGTCTTTGTATTTTACTGTGATACTGGAAAAACAACAAAAGAGAGGCTTGAATATTATAAAAAAAAGTTTCCAAAATATAAATGCATTAGTTTAAAAGGTGGAAGAGGTTATTTCAGACCAAATCTTCAACTTTTTGAGAAAGAAGTAGATAAAAAATGAATAAAGAGTTTGATTATATAGTTATTGGTGCTGGGATTGCTGGATGTTGTTTGGCTTATTTTTTATCTAAATATTCAAAATCAATATTATTAATAGATAGAAATAGTCAGGTTGCTTTTGGAGCAAGTGGTGCAGCAGGTGCATTTTTGTCTCCACTTTTGGGTAAGCCAAATGATTTTAAAGATTTAGTTACAAAATCTTTGATTTTTTCTACAAACTTTTATAAAAATTTAGGTGAAGAATTAGTAAGTAATTGTGGAGTATGCAGAATTCCTAAAAATGAAGAAGATAGAGACAAATTTGAATCATATAAACCATATATGGATTTTAAATATACTCAAATGAATGATGGATATTTTTTTGAAATAGGCTCTCAAGTAACTCCTTCTTTAATTTGTGAAAAACTAACAAAAGATATTGAAAAAAAGCTTTCATACAATGTTATAAAGTTAGAACAAAATGAAAACTCTACTTGGATAATAAATGATGAGATTTGTGCAAAAAATATCATTTTAACAACAGGTGCTGATGTTAAACATATAAAAGAAGATTATTTTGATATACGTGGAGTTTGGGGGCAAAAAATAGATGTTAGTACAACAACTGAAACTAAAATAAATTATCACAAAGAGTGCTCAGTTTCAAAAGCTTCTAAAATAGAAGGAAGTGATTTATATAAAGTATCAATTGGAGCAACTCATCATAAGTTTAATTGTGATAAAAATATATGTAATTATTGTATAGAAACAGCAAATATAAATGCTTGTAGCAGATGTTATAATGATTCTATTATTAATAGTGATTCTTTAAAATTAATAGCTTTAGCAAATGATATTATAAAGCTTGAAAATGTTGACGTAATTGATGTTAAAATAGGAGCACGAGCCGCTAGTAATGATTATTTTCCAATGCTCGGAGTTTTAATTGATTCTAAAAAAAGTATTGAAAAATATCCCCATTTATTAAATGGAACACATATCAAAAATTCTATGTTAGAAACTATAAATAATTTATATGTGATAAATGGAGTAGGTGGACGAGGATTTGTTTTATCACCTTATTTAGCGAATGAATTAGTGGAACATATAATTAATAATAAAGAAATAGAAGATAATTTAACAACTCATCGATTATTTAAAAGATGGGCAAAAAAACAGAAAAATAAAGTAATAGGAAAAAAATGAAAAATATATTAAAAATAGTATTTTTAGGAATAATAGGATTTGGTCTTTTGACATATTTAACAGCACCAAAGAATCCAAATAAAAATGAATTAAACCAAAATAAAAGTGTTTTAAATATAAATTTTATTCCAAGACATTTTGACCTTGTATCAAATAGCCCTTATACAAAAGCTGAAACACTTTTTCAAAAAGGTGTTGAAAAATATATGATAGTTTTAAATCATGATAGTTTGGGTTTATTTAAAGATTTATATAAATACACGGATAAAAATATAGTTTTAATAGCAAATATTTCAAATACTCCTTGGCTTATAAAACAACTTGCTGTAAATAGAAAATTAGAAGATATGTATAAAGATTCAAAAATTCCTTTGATAAATGATTCCAATGGTTTTTTTATTAATAGTTTAGATTTAAAAGATAATACACAAAATAAATACTTTATTTATAAACTAAATAGTGATGGAACTATTGTAAAAATGAATGAAGGGCTAGTTGAATTAAATAGTTTAGAAAAAGGAATTTCTCAAGAAAATTCTAAAAATAGCTTAGAACAAATAGTTAAATCACTATAAGTAATAGATGAAAAGAGTTGTTTTTTTTATACTATTTTTACAATTAATACTTAATTGTGCAAATATAAAAACATATACAATCGCTGTTTGCACAACTTTAGATTTTGATGGAGCAATGAATTGCAAAAGAAAAATTTTAAAAGATAATAATTTGGAAGTTTTTATTGTAAAAGATAAAGATAAAAAATTTAAAACTTATTATGGTTCATTTAAAACTATTGATGAAGCTAATAATACAATTAAAAATGTTTCTAATTTTATTAAAACAGAAAAACCTTTTGTAAAAGAAATATCTTATGATTTAGAACAAATTAATGATAGTAATCCTCTTTTTATAGATTTAAATTCAAAAGATAAAAAATCAAATATCTTAAATGAGAACTTTTTAGGAATGAATTATTTTGATGAAATAAAAAAATATAAATTTGAAAAAAATAGTGAAATAAAAAATAAAGCTATAAATAATAGTATTTTAAAAAGTGATCCAACTCTTAATATAACTTTATATGAGCAATTAATAATAGAAGTTGATTCATCAAAAAATCTTATGGTTTTAAAAGGAAAAATTAATAATAAAATTAGAAATATCCAAACTTATGTTGTTTCAACAGGAAAAGATGAAATAAAAAAGCCAACAGGAGAGGGAAGTGTAACTTCTATTACTTTAAGACCTTTTTGGTATCCAACACAAGATACTATTGATACTTTTAAAAAAAGAGGAATAGATTTACCAAAAGTTGTGCCTCCTGGAAATAAATATAATTATATGGGTGCTGCTAAAATTAATCTTACTCATATTGTCGATGGAAAAAATACTTTTAGAATACATGGAACTCTCAGTGAAAATACAATTGGAACAAATGAATCAAGTGGTTGTATTAGAATGAAAAATAATGAAGTAATTCAGTTAGCTTCGTTGTTGGATAAATTTGCAGACTCAAAAAATATTGATAATATTAAAGTTTTTCTAAAATAATTTTTCTAATACTTTTAGTTTTCTTTAAAAAAAATCTTTTTATTTATTTAAATTTCGTTTTTATTTATAAGTAGTTATAATTATATAATGTATTTGTTGTAACTTATAAAAATTTAAGTTTGCAAGAAGACTATCAAAAAAACTTGGGAGCATATATGCCTATTACTATTACCGACGATATTTATCAATCAAATCTTATTGTCATTGCTATTTTAATAGCAGTTGTTCTTTTTACTTTTAAAAGAGCGAAGCATACGGATTTGTTTCCTATTTCAGTTACTCAAGAGTTAAAAGGGTTAGGAATCTTAACAGTTGTTTTTGCACATTTTGCTTACATGCTAGTTACAAATGCTGATTTTCTTTTTCCTCTTTCTATTATTGCTGGAGTTGGAGTTGATTTATTTCTTTTTATGTCTGGATATGGCTTAACTGTTGGAATGTTAAAAAAACCACTTCCAATTTTTGAATTTTACAAAAGAAGAGTAATAAAAATATTTATTCCATTTTGGGTAGCACTTATTCTTATATTTGCTGCAAATGCAATATTTTTAGATATTCATTATACTGTTCCTTATATGATTCAATCTTTACTTGGTTGGTTTCCTACTGCAGAAGGATTTGATGATGTTAACTCACCATTTTGGTATATAACTTGGATGATGATGTTTTATGTACTTTTCCCTTTAGTTTTCAGTACAAAAAGACCATGGTTAAGTGCAATTATATTAGCTGTAATTGCCACATTAATTGGAGTTTATAATCCTTTAAATATGGGAGATAATTGGCTTCATAGATTACATACGGTGGCCTTTTCATTGGGTATTGTATTTGCATGGGTTTTATTTGAAACAAAAGATAAAGAGAATAAATTTGTTGCACATTTAAAAGAGTTTAGAAATAAAGCTAAAATTATGCCTTATGTTATTATTGCATTAATGCTTGGAGTTGTAGTTTATATGTCTTTACATACAACTGCTAATCATTGGCCTACATTAACAGCTATTTTAGGGAAAGGGTATTTTGTTGATCAACTTACTTCTATTATTCTAATGTTTGCATTTATTGTTATTTTTTCACTTAAAAAATTTGATAATAAGTTTTTATCAATATATGGACTTTATTCATTTGAAGTGTATTTAATTCACTGGCCGTTAATTGGTCGTTATGATATATTCTTTGATTATTTACCTTCATGGGCAGCTGTAATTGCTTGGTTAGTTACATTTATTGTAGTTAGTTGGTTATTACAAAAAATAACTACACCAATTGGTGCATGGATTGATAGTCGTTTAGTAAAACATTAAATAGGCTAAATTTAAGAGTGAGAGTTAATTCTCACTCTTAGCTATTAAATTTTCCAATAGCACAAGAAACAAAACTTTTTGCAGTTGTTGTCGCTTTTTCAAAACCACTTAGTTCATCAGTTGTTAAAGGGTAACCTAAACTTCTTAATTTTAGTTTTAAAACTTCTTTTTTATTTTCATCAACATTAAGTGTAATTCGTCTTGGCATTACTTCAAGATTTACTTCAACTTCCCCAAATTCATCTTTTAATGATTTTATTAAAGTACTAGCGCAACCACCACATTTTACATTTAAAACTTCTAATGTTTGTTTCATATTTTTCCTTTTATTTTGTATTAAATATTTTTTCTTCTAAAGTAGTTATTAAATTCTTAACAGATGAAATAGATTTTGAAAACTGCAGTTTCTGTTCTTCTTTTAAGTTTAATTCAATAACTTTTTCAACTCCATTACTTCCTAACATTATAGGAACTCCTGAAACTATATCTTTAAATCCAAATTCGCCTTCTAACATGATAGAACAAGGATAAATTTTCTTTTTATTACTTAAAATAGCTTCTATCATCAAAATAGTAGAATAAGCAGGTGCATAATATGCGGAACCTGTTTCTAATAATTTTACAATTTGAGCGCCACCATTTTTTGTTTTATTAATAATATCTTCAATATCATCTTCTGATAAAACTTCATTTAAACTAACTCCAGCTACAGTTGAAAAATCAGCAAGAGGAACCATATTGTCACCATGTCCACCCATAACAGAAGCTTCAATTTGTCCTTGACCATATCCTAATTTTTCAAATATAAAATGAGCCATTCTTGCACTATCTAAAATTCCGGCCATTCCAATGATTCTATTTCTTGACCAATTAGATGCTTTTAAGGCCGTATAAACCATAGCATCAAGGGGATTTGAAACTATTATAATTATTGCATTAGGATTATAAGGAATAATGCCTTTTATTACGGATGTCATAATTTTTGCATTTATAAGAAGTAAATCATCTCTACTCATTCCAGGTTTTCTTGCAACTCCAGCAGTTATTACAATAACATCACAATTATTAAACTCTTCATCATTTAAACAAGCATAAATAACTGTTTTTGAATTAGCTGCATTTGTTGCTTGTGAAATATCAAGAGTCATAGCTTGAGTAATATTTTCTCTTTGATCTTTTAAAAGAATTGATGAACATATATCTTTTGTTGCAAGGGTAAAGGCTAATGTTGCTCCAACATTTCCAACTCCTACAATTCCTACTCTTTTTTTATTCAAAATAGAACCTTTAAAATTTTTTATTGGAAATTATAACAGTTTAGCTCTTAGCTTTTATTTTTTATTGAAAGAAAGTTTTAAATATTAGAAAAGAAAGTTAGTTAAAAAAAGTAAAAGAGAAGAAAAAATCTTCTCTTTTATAGTTTGGAAATATTATCCGATAATTGCGTTTAGTGTTGCAGATGGTCTCATAGCAGCTGATGTTTTTGCATCATCTGGTAAGTAGTATCCACCCATATCAACAGGTTTACCTTGACATTGTGTTAATTCTTTAACAATTTGTGCTTCGTTTTCTGTCATTGCTTTTGCAATTGGCGTAAATTCAGCTTTTAAGTCTGCATCATTATTTTGAGCAGCTAATTCTTGCGCCCAATACATAGCTAAGAAGAAGTGAGAACCTCTATTATCAATTTCTCCTATTTTTCTAGCTGGAGATTTGTCATTTAAAAGGAAAGTTCCTGTTGCTTTATCTAAAGTATCAGCCAAAACTTTTGCTTTTGGATTATTTTGAGTATTTGCTAAGTGATCAAAAGAAGCAGCTAATGCCATAAATTCACCTAATGAATCCCATCTTAAATAAGACTCTTGTGCAAATTGTTCAACGTGTTTAGGAGCAGATCCACCAGCACCTGTTTCAAATAATCCTCCACCTTGCATTAATGGAACGATTGATAACATTTTTGCAGATGTTCCAAGCTCTAAAATTGGGAATAGGTCAGTGTTATAATCTCTTAAAATATTTCCAGTTACAGAAATAGTATCAAGACCTTTTCTCATTCTTTCTAAAGATTTTAATGTAGCTTCAATTGGAGCCATGATTGTAATATCTAAACCAGTTGTATCATGTGTTGGTAAATATTTTTCAACTTTTTTAATCATTTGAGCATCATGAGCTCTATTTTTATCTAACCAGAAAATTGCAGGAGTATTAGATAATCTAGCTCTTGAAACTGCTAATTTAATCCAGTCTTGGATAGGAGCATCTTTAGCCTGACACATTCTGAAAATATCACCATTTTCTACATCAAAAGTAAATACTGCATTTCCATCTTTATCAATAACTTTGATTTGTCCATCTTCTTTAGCTTGGAAAGTTTTATCATGAGAACCATATTCTTCAGCTTTTTGAGCCATTAATCCAACATTTGGAACAGTTCCAATAGTTGTAACATCTAATGCTCCATGTTCTTTACAATCATCAATAACTGCTTTGAAACTTCCTGCGTATGCTCTATCTGGAATCATTGCAATTGTATCTTCTTCTTTATCTTCAGCATTCCACATTTTCCCACCACCTTTAATCATAGCAGGCATAGAAGCATCAATAATAACATCTGAAGGTACATGTAAGTTTGTAATACCTTTTGCAGAGTTAACCATTGCAAGTCTTGGTTGAACAGCATAAACTGCAGCAATATCAGCTAAGATTTCAGCTTTTTTAGCTGCATCTAAAGAGTCTAGTTTTGCGTATAAATCACCTAACCCATTGTTAAAATTTACACCCATTTCGTCAAATAAAGCTGAATGTTTAGCAATTAAATCTTTAAAATAAACTTTTACAGCAAATCCAAACATAATTGGATCAGAGTTTTTCATCATTGTAGCTTTTAAGTGTAAAGATAATAATACATCTTCTTTTTTAGCTCTTTCAATTGATTGTGCATAAAATTCTTGTAATGCTTTTGCACTTAATGTAGTTGCATCAATAATCTCACCAGCAAGAACTTTTGTAGATGCTTTTAATACAGTTTCAGCACCATTTTTGTCAAAGAAAGAGATTTTTAAATCATTTGCAGCATCAAAAGTTTTAGATACTTCAGAACCATAGAAATCTCCTGAAGTCATACAAGCAACATCAGTTTTAGAATCTTTTGACCATTTACCCATTCTATGAGGATTTGCTTTTGCATAGTTTTTAACAGCACTTGGAGCACGTCTGTCAGAATTTCCTTCTCTTAATACAGGGTTAACTGCTGATCCAGTGATTTTTGAATATCTAGCTGTAATTTCTTCACTAGCATCAAAATTTGGGATATTGTAACCTTTTGATTGTAATTCTGCAATTGCAGCTTTTAATTGAGGAACAGATGCTGAAACATTTGGTAATTTAATAATGTTAGCTGATGGATCTTGAGTTAATGCTCCAAGTTCAGCTAAATCATCACTGATCTTTTGATCTTCTTTTAAGTTTTCAGGGAAGTTAGCTAAAATTCTTCCAGCTAATGAAATATCTTTTGTAACCATTTCAATACCAGAACTTTTTGTAAATGCTTTAATGATTGGTAAAAAAGAGTATGTTGCTAAAGCTGGTGCTTCATCAACTTTTGTGTAAATGATTTTTGACATATTGTTTCCTAAATTTGAATTTTAATGTTAGCAGCATGATAGCTAGATTTGAATTTAAGGAAATTGAAAGTTCGATATATTTGGAGTGTGAAAATTTGATTGTTTCAAATTTTCACAAGTTTGCTAATTTACATTATTAAATAAATCTTTAATAGATACAGGTTTTTGTTTTGTAACATCTGTTTTCATAATAGTTTCAGCTTCAGCATCAATTTGAGTCTCATCTGCCTTAACTTTTGTATAAGTTTTTGCAACACCTATGTTAGCATTTATATTAGCCTGATGTGCTTCAAAAGTTACAGCAAATTTATGAAGACCTGTTTTATTTTCTCTTACAAAATATATATAATCACTTTTTACAGGGAAAATTGCTGCTTTTATAGCTTCTAAACTTACTGCACAAACAGGATCTTTTGGAAGACCTGTAAATTTGTAAGTATTATATGTAGTATTATCATCTCTTATTCTATCAGCAGTAACTATTGTATTTGAGAATTCTCCATAGTTTAAAGTTCCATCCATTTGAAGTTTCATGCCTTTTTTAAGTCTATTATAAATAACACTTGAAACAATAGGCATTTCATTTGTTATTGCTGCTTCTTTTTGTATTACAGAAGCCAAACTTAAATAATTAAACCATTTTCTTTTATCATAATATCCAAAGATTTTTTTAGAAAACTCTTCATATTTTTTATTTGTTTGAGAAAATAGATAAAAAATCATATAATCTTCTCTCATTCCAAGAGGTAAAGAATAAGTCTCTGCTAAAATATTTCCATCTGCTTTATATGCATATTGATTATATAATTCGATTAATTTTTCTTCTGATAAATTAAATTCTAATGCTAATTTCTTTAAAAAGATATAATAAGTTTCTCCTGGAATTAAAGTGATATTTTTAAGTGCAGCTTTTGAAGTAATTAATTTATAAATAAAATCCATTCTTGTTAATTTATCTTGATTAATATCTATCCAACCACTTTGAACATAACCTAATGATTTTATAACCAATTCATCAACAATACCCATCTCAAAACCATTTTTATTTAAGTATGATATAATATGACTAGTACTGCCTTTAGGGATGAATAATATTTTAGTAGAAGTAATAGGCATCGTTACATAAAATAATACTGCAATCAAACACACAAGGACAAAATCAATAATGTTGAAGATGATTAAACCTACTTTTCTTTTTCTTTTTTTAATAATAATTTCATTTTTTTCATTTTTGTATACAGGCATAAAAATAGACTCTTTTTCTTTTTCAAATATTTTAGTTTCGCAATTCTATATTAAAATGGATAAAAAACTTATTTTAACTATTGATAACATCGAATATAAATCAGAGAAAACAACAACAAGTAGTTCTTTCGAAGAGCTAAAGGATAGCATAGAATTACTTCCAAAAGTTTTAAATTTCTTCCAAAAAATAAAAATAAATAAGCTAAAAATTAATGATAATGAGTTTGAAATAATTTTAGATGATGAGATTTTATATCTTGATAATAAATATATAAATATTGCTTCAAAAATCGACACAATATCGAATCAAGTGGTATTTGAGTTATATTCTTTATACCTAAAAGATTTAAATTTCCTATTTGATGGTAAAGTTAAAATAGATTATTTTAATGAAAAAATAGATTATTATGGGAATTTTTATTATGAAAATTTACAAAGCAATATAAATGTAGAAATGACTAAAAAAATAGCTAAATTTTATTTAGTAAGCGAACCTTTTAAAAGTTTAAAATTTCTAAAAAACTTTTTACATTTGCCTAATATTGCAGAGTCATGGATGTATGATAATGTAAAAGGAGATATAAAAATTGAAGAATTATATGCAGAATATGATTTAATAAATAATCATATAATCGAAAATTCAATCCAAGGTAAAGCACAAATTAAAGATGCAAAAATTAGGTTTCATAAGGATGTAGATGTTGTAAATACAAAAAGCTTAGATATATTTTTTAAAGATAATAAATTATATTTTAATTTAATGGAACCTATATTTAAAGACAAAAAACTTGATGGAAGTTTCGTCCTAATCAATAATTTAACAAGTGAAAAAAATGGACAAGTTGATGTGTTTTTAAAAACTAATAGTAAATTAGATAAAGATATTTTAGATATATTAAAAGCCTATAACATTACTCTTCCAATTATACAAAAAAATGGAAATACACAAGCTTCATTACTTATGAAATTCCCCTATGATACAACAAAAAATATGTCAACCTATGGAGAATTTTTTCTAAATGATGCTAAAGTTGCTATAAATAACTTTGAATTTGAAAGTAAAAATGCAGAGGTTATTTTAGATGATTCTATTATTAAAATAAAAAATAGTGATTTTAAATATAAAGATATGATTAATGCAACTCTTAATCTTAATCTTGATATAAAAACTTTAAAATCATACGGTGATGCTAATATAAAATCCTTTTTAATAAAAGAAGAAAACAAGGAAAGCCTTGTCGAAATAAAAGATAAAAATACAGCTATTGATTTAAATTTTAATAATGAAGTGAGTATTTTATTAAAAGATTTGGGAACAAATATAAAAATTTCTGATTTAATATATGTAAATATTGACGATTTATCAAAGATTTATCCATATTCTAAACTTTTAAAAGATAATTCAATTAAAGAAGGAAATATAGCTTTACAAATAAAAGATGAAAAAAACATTAATTTTGAAGCTTTTATAAAAGGTTTGAATTTACCACTTCAAAAAAATGATACAAATATTGATTCTTTAGAAATTAATGGAAAAATAGAAGATGGAAAAACAAAAATATCTTCAAAAGATGAAGATATAAAAATAGAGATAGATAATAAATTAAATATTTATTTAAAAAATTTAGATGTAATTTTGGAAAATAATAGAATAGAAACAACTAATTTAAAACAAGAAGTAATTATAAGTCTATTTAATTCTAAATTAAAAATGGATACAGATATTTATTATTTAGAAAATGCAAAAATTTTTATAAAAAATTCTGGCATTGATTTTGAAGCAGATGTTAAAGATCTTAATTTACCAATTAAAAAAAATAATAATAAAATTGAAAAATTAAGTTTAGTTGGAACTTTAAAAAATCATATAACTTCAATTGAAACAAAAAATAAAGATTTAATTTTACAGTTAACAGAAGATTCTGTTTTCTTGTATGCAGAAGATTATGCTTTACATTATTCAAGTACTGATAGTAAAAAAATCGAAAATATTAAATATAAAAAAATTGATATAAAAGGTAAAAATTTAATCATATTTTATGATGAAGTAAACAAACTTTTAGCAGATGAGTTTGTTCTTAGAATTAGAGAAGATAGTAAATTTGTTAGTTTAGATTATAAACAAACTAGTGTTACTTTTAGAGAATCGAAAGATAAAAAGATAGATATTTTTTCAAATAATGTAAGTGATGAATTTATAAATGCACTTATTGGAAAACATATTTTTAGTGGTGGAAATTTGATGTTTTATGCAAGTGGTTATATGAATGATTTAAATGGAAAATTTATTATTGAAAATAGTAATGTTGAGGGAGTAACTATATTAAATAATCTTCTATTATTTATTCAAACTTCACCTGCCCTTATAAATCCTTTATTAGCTATTCCAGCTGTTGTGGGACTAGCTACAAATTCAGGATTTAATCTTTTAGCATATAATATTGTAGACGGAACAATAGAGTTTAACTATAATAAAGATAAAGAGCTATTAGATGTTACAAAATTAATTACGATTGGAAATGGTATTGATTTTGATGGAAGTGGAATAGTTGATTTAAAGAATGATACAATAGATTCAAATATTAAACTTATATTTTTCAAAGACTATTCAAAACTAATTGGAATGATTCCTGTAATAAATTATGTGTTATTAGGTGATAATAATAGAGTTGAAACAGAAGTTAATTTAAATGGTAATTCAGATAATCCAAAAATATCAACAAATCTCACTAAAGACACAATTAGTGCACCTATGAATATAGGTAAAAGAATATTAAGTTTTCCATCAATATTTTTTGATTTTATAAGAGGAAAAGATACCATTGAGCAAGAAGAAATTAAAAAGAATCAAATAAATAAGCCTTTAAAATAAAGGCTTATTTTATTCATTTCTTAAAACATCAATTACATCAATATTAGTAGCTTTTGAAGCAGGATAATAAGAAGAAACAAGTACGATAACAACTGCACCAATAATAATAGAAATAAAATCATTCATTGCTAAATCAAGTGGTAATTTTGCACTTCCATAAACATCAGCAGGAAGTGTAACAATATCAAAATTATCTAATAACCAATAACCAATAAAACCTAAAGCAATTCCTGTTAAGATTCCTGAAAAGCCTATGATTGTTCCAACTCTTAAAAAGATAGATTTTATCTCTTTACTTGTTGCTCCCATTGATAAAAGTAGGGCAATTTCTTTTCTTCTACTCATTACAGTCATTAATAAAGAAGAAATAATATTTAGTGAAGCTACAAGGATAATAAGCATTAATACAATAAATAAAGCTGTTTTCTCCATTTTCATAGCAGCAAAAAAATTACCATTTTGTTGCCACCATCCAACAATAGATGCTTTATTTCCAAGATAAGCTTTTAATTTCTCTATATCAGCAAAGGCATCATCTGAATGAACATGTATGCCATCAAATGTACCTTCTTCTTTTTTTAATAAAGTTTGTAATGCTTCAATAGAAGTATACATATAAGCTTTATCATAAGCATTAAGTCCAGATGTAAAAGAATTTGCAAAGGTAAATCTTTTCATTTTTGGCATCATTGAAAAACCAGTTGGGTTTAATTCTGTAAAATATAAAGTTGTTTTAGCTCCAGGATTTAAAAATAGTTTATCAGATATTCCTGAACCTGTAATAATATCAAATTTATCAAGATTTAAATCACCTAAAGCTTTTTTATAAACGGGATTAATTAATGCTTCTTTTTGAGGAATAACTCCAAAAATCATACCTCCACTCATAGTCTCACCACTTTGGATAATAGCTTGTGATGAAATAAATGGAGAAAATTTTAAGTGAGGAAACTCTTTTTGAAGATTGTTTAATAATTCTTGATCTAAAGAAATTGTACTAAATTTTGGATGAATAGTTAAAGGATAATTCATTGTAAAAAGTTTTTTTTCAAACTCTTTTGCTGTTCCATTCATAATAGCCATAGAAAGTATTAAAACCATAACACCAATAGAAACTCCTACAAATGCTAAAATAGCACTTATAGAAATAAAAGGATTTTTTTTGTCAAATCTTAAATATTTTTTTACAATAAAATTTACTAATTTCTTATTCAAATTAGTTTCCTGCAGCTAAACCAATTTTGGGACCACTTTTCCCGCAACATTGTTTAAACTTTAAACCACTTCCACAAGGACAAGTTTCATTTCTTGCAATTTTTTTATCACTATTTCTTACTGCTTCTTGTGCAACATTTGTAGTGATATGTTCAGTCGCTTCTTCCATTTGTTCTTTCATTCTAGCAATTGCTTCTTGTTCTTTTTGTTTATCTTCATGACTTTGAAGTTGAATTGTAAATAATATTTTAATAATTTCATTTTTAATATTTGCAATTAACTCAATAAACATATTATAAGATTCTTTTTTATATTCAACTAATGGGTCTTTTTGATTATATCCTCTTAGACCAATTCCAGTTTTTAATGTATCCATAGCATATAAATGTTCTCTCCATGCATTATCTAAAATTTGTAAATAAAGGATTCTTTCAATTTCATTTTTTTGTTCAGTTGCTGCCATTAACATTTTTTTATTATAAACTTCTTTTAAAAATGAAGTTAGATTTGCTTCTAAATCTTCATATGAATTACTTACCATATCTTCAATGTCTACAAGTAATCTTAATTCTTCTTCAAACTTTATTTTTATAAATTCATAATCAAAATCCTCACTAGGCATTCCTTTTATAATATTCGCTATTGATAATAGATTTTGTACATATTCAAGCATATTTTCATCAAGTTTTGATGCAATATCAAAATCAGGTTTTAATAAATCATTTCTAAATGAATAAATTACCTTTCTTTGTTGGTTTGCAACATCATCATACTCTAATAGATGTTTTCTTGATTCAAAGTGCATTGATTCAACTTTCTTTTGAGCATTTTCGACAGCCCGTGTAACCATTCTAGATTCGATATGTTCACCCTCTTCGATACCTAGTCTTTCCATAATTCCTTTGATTTTATCACTTCCAAAAATTCTTAAAAGATTATCTTCTAAAGATAAATAAAATTGAGATTCACCAACATCTCCTTGACGTCCTGCTCTTCCTCTTAATTGATTATCAATCCTTCTAGATTCATGTCTTTCTGTTCCAATAATTGCTAATCCACCAAGATTTAAGATTTCTTGAGTAAGTTTAATATCAACTCCACGCCCAGCCATATTTGTAGCAATTGTAACAGCACCTTTTTGCCCAGCATCAGCAATAATCTTTCCCTCTTTTTCATGTTGTTTTGCATTTAAAACAGTATGAGGAATTTTTTTATGAACTAAAATTGCGTGTAGTTTTTCTGATTTTTCAATCGAAGCAGTTCCTACAAGAACAGGTTGCCCTTTTTCATGTAATTGTTTGATTCTATTACAAACAGCTTCAAATTTCTCTTTTTCACTTTTATAAATTAAGTCATTTTTATCCATTCTTTGAACAGGAACATTTGTTGGAATTGATACAACATCTAATCTATAAATTTCGGCAAATTCTGTAGCTTCTGTTTGAGCAGTTCCTGTCATACCAGCTAATTTTTTATACATTCTAAAATAATTTTGAAAAGTAATATCAGCTAAAGTTTGTGATTCATCTTGAATTGCAACACCTTCTTTTGCTTCTAAAGCTTGGTGTAATCCTTCACTAAATCTTCTTCCTTCACTAAGTCTTCCTGTAAATTCATCAACAATTATTACTGTATTATCTTTTATAACATAATCAACATCTTTTTCAAAAATGAAATTTGCTTTTAAAGCTTGATCTAAAGAGTGCGAAAGCATTGCATTTTCAATAGAATAAAGATTATCTACACCAAATAAATTTTCAGCATTTTCATGACCTTGTTCAGTTAAAAGAACAGCTTTATTTTTTTCATCAACTATAAAATCACCAGTTGTAGTTGGCTTATCAGAAGCACTTTTAGGTTCAATTAATTGACCTCTTTCTAATTTTAAGGCAATTTCATTTGCTCTTACATAGTTTGAGTTTTTATGATTTGTTGGTCCTGAAATAATCAAAGGAGTTCTTGCTTCATCAATTAAAATAGAGTCAACTTCATCTACGATAACGAAATTATGTTCTCTTTGAACTTTTTCACTAATATCATAGTTCATATTATCTCTTAGATAATCAAATCCAAATTCATTGTTAGTTCCATAGGTAATATCACAAGCATATTGTTCTCGTCTTTCCTGGTCATTTTTTAATCCACCAATAACAGCACCTACACTAAATCCTAAAAAGTTATATAAAGGTTTTAATTCATTTGCATCTCTAGAAGCTAAATAATCATTTACTGTAACAACATGAACACCATTTCCACTAAGTGCATTTAAAGCGACAGCTAAAGAACCAACAAGTGTTTTTCCTTCACCTGTTTTCATTTCTGCAATTCTTCCCTCATGTAAAACCATTGCACCAATTAGTTGCACATCATAAGGTCTCATATTTAAAACTCTTTTACTAGCTTCTCTAGTAATTGCAAAAGATTGCATTAATACATCATTTAATGATTTTTCTTCTTTTTGTACAAGCTCTTTTAACTTATTAAATTCACGTTGTAGCTCTTCATCACTTAAATTTTCATACTGACTTTCAAGAGCGGTTATCTCTTGAACTTTTTTTCTATATTGTTTAACTTCTCTATCGTTTCTTGTACCAAAAATTTTTGAAAACACATTTAACATAAAATTAGTTCCTTTTCGTTATAATCGCTAAGATTATATAAAAAAAAAGGTTAAAATATGTTTTATAAATTGACAATTGTTACAATACTATTTTGTATAGCTAGTATTGCATCAAATGATATTAAAGATTTAGATAGTTTTAAGGCAAGTTTTACACAAGTAATAACTTCAAATTCAGAAAATAAGATTGAATATAAAGGTGAAGTTTTTATTAAAAAAAGTGGCAAAATTTTATGGAAATATAAAACTCCTGTTGAGAAAAATGTATATATAAATGATAATTTCGCCATTGTAGATGAACCAGAACTTGAACAAGCGATTTTTACTCAATTAGAAAGTGAGATAAATATTATTAAACTTCTAAATAACTCAAAAAAAGTTAATGAGAATAGTTATATTACAAATATTGAAGATATTGATTATTTGATTAAAACTTCAAAAGATGATGATAAAATAAATTACATAAAATATAAAGATAAACTTGAAAATGATGTTGAAATTAAGTTTTCAAATGTAGTTCAAAATGGTGAAATTGCAGATGGTATTTTTAAATTTACAGTACCTAGTAATTATGACGTTATAAGAAAATAGATTTTAAGAATATATAGCTATAATGCACATCAGGTAAACCAGACAATAGCTTGAGTAAAATCAAGAGGAAAGTCCGGGCTGCTGTGAAGTATGGTTCCATTTAAATAATGGCTGGGGTAACCTAAGGGATAGTGCAACAGAGAATAGACAGCCGATTTTTTCGGTGATGGTGAAACGGTGGGGTAAGAGCCTACCAGACTTTTGAGTAATCTTAAGTGCTTTGTAAACCCAACCTGCAGCAAGAAGACTAGGTATTTACTTCACATTTTTGGTCTTCGCAAGACTACTAAAGTAATTTAGTAGCTAGATAAATTATTGTCTTAAAAACAAAACGCGGCTTATTGGTTTACCTACTAATAATACACTACATTACAAACACCTACAAAATAAGCTTTTATTAAAACTTAACCCACTACAATTTACATTAAATTACATACATTTACAACTATAAGCGTGTTAAACTCCGTGTTAATCTTTTAACACGGTTCATTTTTAACACGGTAAGTAAAAAGGTTTATTGTGGCACTTGAAAAAACAAAATATGATGGATTATATTTTAGATTAGATAAAAATGGCAAAAAAGTATTGCTAGGATTTATAAAGATGGAAAAGATACTACTAAAACTTTAGGAAAAGAACCTCAATTAAATTTAAAAGTTGCAAATAAAATGCGATTGGACATATTAGAAGAATTATCTCAAGGTTATTCTCTTAAAAATCTAAATAAAAAAAACAATGAATTATTTAAAGAATATCTAGCTCTTAGGAAAAATAGTTTATCTAATACATATATATATGCAACAGAAAAAAACTATGATAAGTATTTAAAAAGTAGAATAGGGGATCTCCCAAAGATGTAACGACATCTATTGTTCAAAAGATTATAAATGAGATTTTAGAATCAGGAAAAGCTCCACAAACTGCAAAAGCTATAAAAGAGATAGTAGTTGCTTTTTATAAGTTTCTTCCTGAGCTTGGAATAAATAGTATAGATAATATTGGAAAAGCTATAAAAATTCCAAAGTTTGACAACAGTAGGGTAATAGAACTAACAGATGAACAGACAAAAAGATTGTTTGAATCTTTATTTACTTACCCTGATATAAAGATAAGAACGATTTTTATTTGGCTTTTACATGGTAGAAGAAAAGGTGAAGTTTTAAATATAAGATGGGAAGATATTGATTTTGAAAAAAATATTTATACAATAGATAGTTCAATCTCAAAGATAAAAAAGACGTTACAGTTTAGTTTAACAGATACATTAATTACTGCATTAAAAGAGTATGGTATCAAAAGTAGTGGTTTGGTTTTTGCTAGTAATCAAAATGAAAATAAAATCATTAGTAAAACTGGGATGGATTATCATTGGAAAAATATCAGGTTTGATACAGGTTTGAAAAATTTAAACATGCATGATTTAAGACATATTGTTGGTGGATATGGGGTTAACCATGGGTTTAGTTTAGAAGTAGTTGGAAAGACTTTAGGGCATACAACAGCGAATATAACACAGCGATACTCAAAAGTTCAAAGAGAAACAGTAAAAACTGTTATTGATAGTTTATTTTGAAACTCTTTTTATTTTATGTTTTGTCATATCTTTATTTAGTTTATTGATTTTAATAAATTTTTCTATTTCTTCTTCTCTGATATTTTCATCTTTTATATGGGTATATATTCTTTTTATAAAAAGTAAGATTATTGGTATTGAATTATATTCTAGTTGTTGTGATGAGCAAGTTGATGAACAAACACCGCCATACAATCCGCCTTTTGAAGACATTTTTTTTCACAAAATTTACAAGTTTTTACTCCATCACCATTGAATGTAAATGCTAATAAATTTTCTTCCTTTATTAAAATTTTAATAAATATAAATTATTGATATTTTTTGGAAGTATAACTAAAAAATAAACTTCTATAAAATATATTTTTTTCTATTCTCTCTTAATACATCCTTTTTTAATTTTAAGTTGTGATAAGATTTCTCTCAAAATTTCAGCTAAAAAAATCTTTTTGGGCTGTTTTAAAAAAGTCAAAGAATTCTGAATTGTTGGCATTATAGTTGAGAAAAATGCGTAAAACTTTTGCTTTTCATCACTATCAAGTATATGATAAATAAATCTAAAAATATCTTGATTCTGAATTCTAATTTTTTGCAATTTTAATAAAGAATATTTATTTTCTAAATACATATCAATTGCTTTTTTTTCATTTACAAATGTGTCATCTAAATAATTAAACACTGATAATAATATTTTTCTTGTATTAAATGTTTTATATATTTTTATCAGTTCTCCATCTGTTAAATTAAAGTCATATTTTTTGAGTAATTGTTTTAAATTTGTTCTTGCAATTTCATCAGTTTGAAGCAAAAAGGTTCTTGGTAACCAAAGGAATTGAAAGTTATAAAAACTACATTTGGTTTTACAAAATTCTGATAAAGATTCTATATTTAAACTATTACAATCATATACAAATATTACATTTTTATATTCGTTCTTTTTAGCAATTTTAATTGAAAAAACTAAAGCTTGGAATTCTGCCTCAGTTGAGTTTTTTATTTTAAATACATTACTATTATAAAATTTATTTTCTGAAGTATCAAATACAGTTAAATTTGCAATTTCATTTTTATTACAATAACTAGCATCACTTTGTAAAAATACAATATCTTTTTTTGATAACACGTTCATTTATACTCCAGTTAAAAAAGGAATCAATTTTCCATTTCTAAAATTCTAAATACTTGATCATATATTTCTCCAGAAAAATCACTATCTTTTGCATAGTCATTCGCTTTATAAATGTCTATATCTTTTTCTTCTATATCAAATTTTTCATTCATCAGTTTTAGAAATCTTTTCTTATTTTCATCTGTAAAATAAGCGTCTAATTCAATTATTGTTTGTGGGTATTGCATAATTTAACTCCTTAGTTTAGTTAAAAAAATTTATTTATTTTTTCTTTTAGTTTTTCATTTTTATTAATGAAATAAATTGCAATAGCAATAGCTAGTACATATACTATTAGAAATATTGTTAGTTCATCTGACATTTTGATTTACAACCTTATCATATTGATTTTTTAATCTTTCATATTCTTCAACACATAAAACTACACAATCATTTTTAAATGGTGTTTTTAAATGGTGTTTTTAAAATTAATTTATTAAGTCGTTTATTTTTTAATTGATCAATATAGAGTTCTATGTTTTCTCCAAATGATTCAAGGGTTAATTGTTTGGTTTTATTTTGCATTTATTGATTCCTTTCTTTTAAAATTTCTTTCTATTTCTTCACATCAAAAGAAAATTCAAAGAAGTTTGATTCTTTAAAATCTTTTGTGTTTTTTAGTTTAAACTTTTCATATTTTTTTGCAATTTGAGAGCCGGAAATTAAAGCAGTTATCACATATGCAGTAAAATAGATAAGAATATTATTTTCAAATATTTCACTTGAAGATAGTTTTAAAATTGTTGATGCAAATATTAAATATGCAATAGCTGTTGGAACGGCTGCAAGTGAGCTTATAAAAAGTAATTTTGCAAAGGCATAAAAGATTTTATTTATTGTTTTATATAGTTTACACATAGTAATATTTCCTTATTTTAATCTACAGTTTGAAATAGAGTAGATATCTATTCCATTTGTAAGAAAATTAGTTTTTATTTCATCTAATTTAAATCCATTTGATTTTGAGACAATTTTAGAAAAGCAAACAAGTTCACTATTTTCATTAAAAGCTTTAATTAGATTATTTTTACTATTTATTTCATCCATTTGTAAAGAGTAAATAATAAAAAAGATAAAAGCACTAAATATATACATACCAAAAAGTTTAAAGAATAGTTTTTTCTCTTTTTTACATTCTAAAAGATTTGTATCTTTATCTTCACTTTTAATAGAGTTTGAGGCAAGTTTTTCTTCCATTTTATTTTCCTTTTTATATAAATCTTTTACTAATTTGATGACTATTCAACTAATTTACATTTCTCAACTGGAAATATTAGTTGATCTTTTTTACTTAAAAAGCTTTTTTCATTTTCATTATAAATATATCCAAACTCTTTAGATATAAGACTATTTTTACAAATCAGTGTTTTATTATCTAAGAAATCTTCAATTAATCTATTTTTCGCATACATGTAATAAAACACAGAAAAAAGAAATACAAAGATGATTATTAAAATTACTTTTGAAGAAGAATCATCTTTTTTTCTTTTGTTTTTTTGTTTATCTTTTAACTCATTTACAGCGTTTACCAATTGTTCATTTTCCATAGTTATCTCCTAATTGTTAGTTTTTATTAAGTATCTTAATCTCTTTTTATTTATCTATAATAAGCCATTCTTGTTTGTGAATAGCATGCAAACATCACAAATGCAGTAAATATTCCTTAAAGCTTAGTGGTAAATAAATAGCTGCTTGAAGAAGAGTTAATGCAATTCCATAGGAATAGTTTGTACTGTTTATATTTTTTACTAAAGTAAATATAAACAAAGAAATTGCAAAAAACATAATTAATATTCCATTTAAAATATCAGCATTTGTAATTGATGCTTCTTGAAACAAGGCATATCCACAAAATAATCCTATATAAATAAGAATATATATACCAAAACTCTTTTTAGTAAAAAAACTATAATTAAACTTGATTCTAATAACTTCATCAAAAGTCTTTATACCTCTATAAGCTAAAAAAATTAAAATTAAAAAGATCATAATTATTAGTACAGTCATATTTATCCTGTAATTATAAATTAATTTTAGAATTAGGGTTTAAAATATTACAGATTGTAATGTTTTTCTAAATTAATTATTTATCATCTAGTTTGACAAGTCAATATTATGTATGCTACAATAAACATAAATATATTTATTGCTTGTTATAGCAGGCAAAGTAGGTTAGAAAAATGATAAAACAAAGAGTTTATTCAAAATACGCAAAAGAAACTGCTTTTTTAATAGGTCAACAAATAAAACTTGCCAGAAAAACTAGAAAATGGTCTTCAGCAAATTTGGCAGAACGTGCTGGAATTACAAGAGAAACGCTTCAAAGAATTGAAAATGGAGA
>JAQVLW010000006.1:0-26523 GCA_028703945.1 Aliarcobacter sp.
GATTTTTTGGCTTTGTGTAAAAAGTTTAATACAACAGTTATTTTAGTAACCCATGATTTAAGTGAAGCTATTTATTTATCAAATAGAATTTTATTTTTTAGTAAAAATCCTGCAACGCAAATACTTGAATATGAAAGTTTTAATAATCAAGAGTTTGATTTAAAAAAGATAGATGAACTAAAAAATAAAATATTAGAAACTTATCCAAAAATATTAGAAGGAATTTTATAAAAAAAATAATTTTAAGCCATGCTATATTTAGGCTATTTAAAGGCTATAAATAGGCTATTTTAGGGCTACATTGGCGCTATATGAAGCAGTTATAATAACGAATGCGAGATTTGTTTTTAGGTGAATTCTTGTAAAAATTATTTTAGGACTGAAGATGAAAAAATTAGGATTATTAAGTATTGCTGCATCAATTGCTGTAACATCTATGATGGCAGGAAACGTTGAATTAGTATCTGATTTGAAAATTTATGGAGATGCTGAAGTTAGAGGAATATCTGTAAAAGGTGATACAGATACAGTAAAAAAAGATAAACAAGTATTAGACTCAAGACTTAGAGTTAATTTGGATTTTAAAACTGTTGAGGGAATAGTAGTTCATTCAAGAATAGAGTTGAAAAATGACGCATGGGGTGATAACTCAAATGATACATTTACTTGGGATGAAGCAAATGTTTTAGTACCTTTTGATAAAGATAAATTTTTATTAGCTGGGCGTGTAAATGATACTTATGGAACACCATTTTATGGTTCTAATGGGGATAAAATCGATTTAGCACTTGTTGGTTATAAACCAGTTGAAAATGTTTTATTATATGCTTTTGATTTCAAAGCTGTTGAGGGAAAAAATAATGACCAAAATACATTTTTAGGTGCAAATACTACGGGTACAGGTGATTTTGATGCTTATTCTGTTGGGGGACAAATTACTTTTGATAAATTAGTTGTTGGTGGAAGATACGTATATTTACAAAATAACACTGAAACATCAACTGGATCAGCTATATACAATGATGCAACAAGTCATATGTTTAATGCCTTTACTATGGGACAAATTGCTGATTTAGATTTACAAGCACAAATTGAAAAAAGAATTGGTGACAGAACAGATTCAAGTGTAGGTCAAAGTGATGAAAAAATGTTTGGAGCTTATTTAAAAGTTGCTAAACAAATAAATGATTTTAATATTGGAATGGCAGCTTTACAAACAAAAGATGGTTATGTTGCAGGTGAAAATTTGCCAGTTACCTATTTAACAAATGATGATTTAGGAACAGCCTCACTAGATAGAGTTGGAAAATATGGAGATACAACATTGGTAGCTTTAAATTTTGCATATGATGCTACACAAAAAACAAGATTAGAAGCAAATCTAGGTCAACATAATATCCAAGATGCAACATTTAGTAATATAAATAAAGATTTAAAAATCACAGAATATGATGCAGGATTAGTTTACAAACTAAATAAAAGCGCAGAACTTAGTCTAAGATATGCTTTAGGTACTTTTGATGAGAGTAGCTTAGAAGATATGCAAACAGTTGTTGGAGCTGTTAGAATTAATTTCTAATACGATGAACATTATAAAAGAACACGGCACAGGTATAATAGGAATAATAGGACTTATTGGTATTTATATTAATATGTTTTATCAAATACATTATATTTTAACTCATTAGGAAATATGCCATCTTTTTAAAGATGGCTATTTTCTTTAAATCAAACTTTTCAAAACCTCATTAACTACCACTTCATTTTTTACACTTCATTTCAAAAGGAGCAATTCCCAAAGTATCCAAATCAGTTATTGGATGCAAAAATTCAGCTTGTGGTGAAGTTGAAATTAAAGCTCTTGGTTGAATAAGTGCTATTGGCATTCTTAGTTGCCCGTTGTAATCCCTAAAAGATAGTTTTCTTCCCATATAAGCTGCTAAGTCAAATTTATCAGAGTAGATATAATCAAGATTTGTTTTTAAATCTGCTGTTTTTGTGTTTGTTATTGCTGTTATTATTGCTCGAACAGCTACCCAGTTTGAATAATCCCTTGATTCCATCCATCTTGAAGCGAACTTTTCAAATCTGCTTTGCATTTGAGCTGCTCCATTTGATTCTATTACTTTATTCCAAGTTACGGGAGTAAGTCCTTGCGTTCCTGCTATTGGTCTTGGAAGCCAAGTGTTAAAATACATAGATTCTCCAAAATCTCCATAATAATCAGCTACTAAAATCAAGTCATAATCTTTTGCTTGAGTAAATACTGGAAACTCTTCTGTTGCTTTTCTTCTAATGTCTGTTGTATTTTCCCAAACTTTTTCTTTGATTATATTTGCACCAAATTTTTTTGCTGCTCTTTTTATATCCTCTTTTATTAAAATATCTTTTGGATTATTTCCACTAATTAAAAATATATCTTTAAAATCTCTTTTTACTAAAAACTGCATCAAACCATCGTAAAGCATGGCATTACTTGCAATTGTGTGAAGTAGATTTTTATCACAAATTTCACTTCTTAGATGAGTGCTTTGGCTACTTGCATTTATTAATAGACTCTGCTTTGCTAAAGGACTTGTTCTTATCTTTTCCAACAAAGAATCTTCCACATTTAAAATCACATAAGCATTTTTATTTTTTATAAACTCTTCAAAAGCTTGAATTAACTCATTTTCATCGTAAGATATTTTTTCAACAAGCTCAAAATTTTGGTTTAAAAACTTTGCACTTTTATTACTATCAATTACAGCAATTTGCGCTCCTTTTAGTCCTAAATCCTTTGGTTCTTCAATAATATTTGATAAAACAGGTGGTTTTTGGATTTTTTGTTCTAGGTATAAGATTTTTACATCTAAGATTTGAGCATCTAAAAAGGCACTTAATATAAGTAAAAATACCGTTATTTTCATTAGTTTTCCTTGAATAATTTAACTAAGTATATAAAAGATTTGTAGCCTAAGTTTAGCGATAATTTTTCGCTAAATTCAGGCTATAAACATAGTATAAAATGCTATAAATGATTAGGGAGATTACTCTTATGCCAAAAATAATATTTACAATTGCGATTTTAACAAGTGCCTTATTTGCAGATACAATTTATGTTTCAAATGAAAAAGATAACACTATTTCAGTTATTGATTCTCTTACAAATAAAGTAAAAGATACGATAAAAGTAGGTCAAAGACCAAGGGGAATATTACTTAATAGAGATTATACAAAATTATATATATGTGCAAGTGACGATGATACAGTTCAAGTATTAGATTTAAAAACTAAAAAAATTGAGTATAACTTTCCATCAGGTGCAGACCCAGAACAATTTGCATTAACTCCTAATGGCAAAGAACTTTATATCTCAAATGAAAATGATGCAATTGTAACTGTTGTTGATACAGCTACCAAAACAGTATCAAAACAAATAGAAGTTGGAGTTGAACCTGAGGGAATGGCTGTTAGTCCAGATGGGAGTATGGTAATAAATACAACTGAGACTTCAAATTTTTTACATTGGATTGATACAAAAACTAAAGAGGTAGTTCATAATACTTTAGTTGATCAAAGACCTAGACATATTGAATTTACAAAAACAGGTGATAGAGTTTGGGCTTCAAGTGAAATAGGTGGAACGGTTATGGTAGTTGATTCTACTACAAAAGAAAGTATTGGAAAAATATCTTTTAAAATTCCTGGTATTTTTAAAGATTTAATTCAGCCAGTTGGAATTAAACTTACATCAGATGGAAAATATGCTTTTATAGCTTTAGGTCCCGCAAATTATGTGGCAGTTGTTGATGCAAAAACATTTAAAGTAATAAAATATTTACTAGTTGGGAAAAGAGTTTGGCAATTAGAATTTGCAGAAAATGAGTCGAAACTTTATACTACAAATGGTGTAAGTGGAGATGTTTCAATAATAGATGTAAATGAATTAAAAGTAGAAAAAACTATAGAAGTTGGGCGATACCCATGGGGCTTAGCTGTTATACCAAGTAAGTAATATGAAAAAAAATATTTTAGAAGTAAATAATATTGATTTTTCTTATGGAAACAAAAGAGTTTTAAATAATATCTCCTTTTCCATAAAAGAAGGAACTTTTAGCGTTTTATTAGGACTTAATGGTGCTGGTAAATCTACTATTTTTTCTTTAATTACAAGATTACAAAATCTTGTAATTGGAGAAATATCTATAAATAACTACTCTATAAAAGATTATTCTAATGCTTTAAAAGATATTGGAATTATTTTTCAAGAACCAACTTTGGATTTAGATTTAACAGTTAAACAAAATCTTTATTACTATGGAGCTTTAAAAGGTCTTGATTTTAAAGAAACTATTTTTTCAATAAAAGATGAAATTAAAAAACTTGAACTTGAAAATCATTTAGATACGCAAGTGAGAAATTTAAATGGTGGACATAGAAGAAGAGTTGAAATTTTAAGGGCTTTAATAAATAAACCAAAACTTCTTTTACTTGATGAGCCAACAGTTGGACTTGATTTGAAAAGTAGATTTGATATTTTAGCTTATGTTCGAGAATTAGTAAAAACAAAAAAAATTTCTGTTCTATGGATTACACATCTTTTTGATGAGGTTGAAGAAAATGATGATATTACTATTATTAAAACAGGAGAAATAGTAGATTCTGGAATTGTAAAAGAGATTGTAAATAAACACAAACAAGAAAATTTAGTTGAAACTTTTAACTATTTAGTAAGGTAGAGAAATGAAAAAATATATATATTGTATGAAAGGAATAGTTTACAAAGAACTAATTCGATTTTTAAAACAAAAAAGCAGATTTTTTTCAGCACTTGTTCGACCTTTACTTTGGTTATTTATCTTTTCAGCTGGTTTTAAAACAGCACTTGGTTTAGCTATTATTCCTCCATATGAAACTTATATTACTTATGAAACATATATAGTTCCAGGACTTGTTGGAATGGTTTTACTTTTTAATGGAATGCAAAGTTCTTTGACTATGATATTTGATAGAGAAATGGGAAGTATGAAAATACTTTTAACTTCATATATAAATAGAAACTATTTGCTTTTTTGCAAAATGTTTGCAACAGCAATTGTTTCAACTTTACAAGCAATTACTTTTTTAATAGTAGCTATTCTTTATGGTGTAGATATTCCTTATAGTGCAATTATTTTAACAATTCCTGTAATTATGGTTTCATCTATAATATTAAATGCTTTTGCTTTGTTTATTTCATCTGTTATAAAACAACTTGAAAACTTTGCCTCAGTTATGAATTTTGTAATTTTTCCTATGTTTTTTCTAAGTTCTGCTCTTTATCCTCTTTGGAAGATAAAAGATTCATCGCTTCTTTTGTTTAATGTATCATTTTATAATCCGTTTACTTATATTGTAGAGGCTATAAGATTTAGTCTTTATGGAAAATTTGAGCTCGAAATATTCTTAATTTTAGGAGTTTCATTTGTATTTAGCCTAATAATGGCCTTTGTAGGCTTTAAATCTAAAAATGTAAGTCATAGCTAAACTTAGGCTATATTTGTTATGTATACTTTCGATAAGACAAATATTAGTTTGTTTCGACAATAATTAAGGAGAGAAAATGATTAAGAAAAAGCTACTAACTAGTGCCGCTGCCGTTACACTTTGTGCCCTAATTAGCGCTCAAGCAAATGGTAACACAACTAAGGTTACAGAACCATCATTTAACCCAGTTACATATACTGAAATAGCAAATGATGCAAAAAGTACAAATGATGTTTTGACTTATGGAATGGGTCAACAAGGACAAAGATTTTCGACATTAGAGCAAATTAACAAAAAAACTATTAAAGATTTAGTTCCTGTTTGGAATTTTTCTTTTGGTGGTGAAAAACAAAGAGGACAAGAATCTCAACCAATTGTAAAAGATGGTGTTATGTATGTAACAGCTTCTTATTCAAGAGTTTTTGCTATTGATATAATAACAGGTGAAGAGATTTGGCAATATGATGCAAAACTTCCAGATGCAATTCTACCATGTTGTGATGTTATTAATAGAGGTGTTGCTATTTATGATAATTTAGTTATTTTTGGAACACTTGATGCCAAATTAGTTGCACTTGATAGAAAAACGGGAAATGTAGTTTGGAAGAAAAAAGTTGAAGAATATAAAGATGGTTATTCAATTACAGCTGCTCCACTTATAGTAAAAGATATGATAATCACTGGTGTTTCAGGTGGCGAATTTGGTATTGTTGGAAAAATAGAAGCTAGAGATCCAAAAACTGGAGAAGTTATTTGGAGTAGACCAATGGTTGAAGGACACATGGGATACTTAAATGGTAAAGAGAATGGAATTAGTGGTACATTAAATGCTACTTGGGAAGGTGATATGTGGAAAAATGGTGGTGCTGCTCCTTGGAATGGTGTTACTTATGATCCAGATACAAATTTAATTTTTGTTCCAACTGGAAATCCAGCTCCTTGGAATTCACATTTAAGAAAAGGTGATAATCTTTATTCTGCTTCAAGAGTTGCTGTAAATCCAGATACTGGAAAAATAGTTTGGCATTTCCAAACAACACCACACGATGGTTGGGATTATGATGGTATGGCTGAATTTATACCATTTGATTATAAAGATAAAGATGGTAAAAAAGTACAAGCAGGTGCAACGGCTGATAAAAATGGATTTTTCTATGTATTGGATAGAACAAATGGTAAATATATAAGATCATTACCTTTTGCTGATAAGATTACGTGGGCCAAGGAAATTGATAAAAATGGAAGACCAGTTGTAAATGAAGAAAATAGACCAGGTATCGCAAATGAAGATGGTTCAAAAGGTACCTCTGCATTTGCAGTACCATCTTTCTTGGGCGCAAAAAATTGGATGCCAATGGCATACTCACAAAATACTGGAATGTTTTATGTTCCAACAAATGAGTGGGGAATGGATATTTGGAATCAACCAGTTTCTTATAAAAAAGGTGCTGCATACTTAGGTGCTGGATTTACAATTAAACCTATTTATGAAGATCATATTGGAGCTTTAAAAGCGGTTGATCCTGTTAGTGGAAAAATTAAATGGATTTACAAAAATAAATCACCATTATGGGGAGGAGTTTTAACTACTGCGGGAGGACTTGTATTTACAGGAACACCTGAAGGTAAATTCTTAGCATTTGATGATCAAACAGGAGAAATCTTATATTCATTTAATGCTGGCTCTGGAATAGTTGGTTCTCCAATTACTTGGGAACAAAATGGTGAGCAATATGTGGCTATTGTTTCAGGTTGGGGTGGAGCTGTTCCTTTATGGGGTGGTGAAGTTGCAAAACAAGTTAAAGACATCAACCAAGGTGGAACGGTTCATGTATTTAAATTACATAAGTCAAAATAGATTAATATAAATCTTTTGAAAGGAGGGTCAATATTATGAAATGGGAAAAACCGATGTTCGTTGATAATAGATTTGGATTTGAAGTGACTATGTATATTTGTCATGAATAATAAATAAAGATGAGAAGATAGATTGAAATTATTTTTAATCTATCTTTTTTTTATGCAAAAAATTCTTTATAATATAAATTTAATTTAATTAGCTACAAGGAAATAAAAATGAATTATACAATATATCTTTCGGGTGAGATTCACTCTTCATGGAGAGGTGAGATAATAGATGCTTGTAAAAAATTAAATTTACCAATTACTTTTTTATCTGCAATTGATGATCATGATGCATCAGATAATGCAGGAGATGTTTTAGGTATAGAAGAAAAACAGTTTTGGAAAGATCATAAAAGTGCAAAAATAAATGTTCTTAGAACAAGAACAATGATTGAAAAAGCAGATATTGTGATTATTAGATTTGGTGATAAATATAAACAATGGAATGTAGCTTTTGATGCTGGAATTTGTACAGCATTAAATAAACCATATATTACTCTTCACTCAGAAGAATTAATTCATCCATTAAAAGAAGTCGATGCTGCGTCACTTGCATGGACTACAAATACTTCTCAAATAGTTCAGATTTTGGAATATACAACTAGAAAGTAAGTCTAGGTTTAATATTAAAATAAGGCTCTTTGTTTAATTCATATGCTAAATAAATATGATCTAACATTGTCCATAAAACATCTAATTTAAATTGTAAAATCCCAAAAGCTTTTTGTTGTAACTCATAAGTATTAAAATAGTTTAATACAATATCTAAAGCATGAATATTATCTTTAGGTGTATCTAATAATCTTTTTTTAAAATATGATAAAGCATTTTCATCTATCCATGGATATAATAAAGGCCAAGTATCAAGTCTTAATTTATGAATTTTTAGAGCAAACATTTCACTCAAAGATGACATGGCTGCTTCTTCCCACTTTGCATTTCTAGTGTAATCAACATAGGCATCAATTGCAAATTTAACACCTGGAAGAACATATTTATGTGAAATTAAATCTTCTTTTTTTAAACCAACTGCAACACCTAAATTTATCCAAGCTTCTAATGCACCATTTGGTTTTATATGAGTATTTACCCTTTGAATCCATAATCTTCGATGTTCTATTGGAGGATTATTTGCCATGATAGCCATGTCTTTTATGGGAATCATACATTGATAGTAAAATCTATTTACAACCCATCCTTGCATTTGTTTTTTTGTAAATTCACCACGATTCATTTTTTGTTGATAAGGGTGATGAATATGATACATGTTTTCCATTTTTCTTAATTCTAATTCAAAATCTTTTTTTGAATAAATTTCTTTCATTATTTGCTCCATAAGAATTCGATATTGAATGTTACTAAAAATATATAGCCTATATATAGCTATATTTAAGCTATATATTTCTAGTAAGATTTGTAAAATTAGTTATATGGAGTTTAAAATGATTGAATTATCAACAAATATTAGTAATTATGAACAATTGATTTCTACGGATTTAACGGCATATGATGCCATATATTTGGGTGATGTAACCTGTCCTTTGTACCCTAATAACTTTTGTTCAGATACTAAAGATTTAGAAAATGCAATTATATTTTTAAAGAATTTAAATAAAAAATCTTATTTAAGGCTATATGCAGTTCCTGAAAATAAAGATATGCAATGGATGAGAAAGCTTATACAAAGGGCTATAGAGCTTAAAGTTGATGCATTTGAAGCACATAATTTAGGTGTTCTTCTTATTTTAAAAGAATTTAAAAACATAATACCTATTCATTTTGGGGTATTTGGTAATATTTATACAATAGAAACAATTAAAGTATTACAAGATTATGGCGTTACAAGAGTTCAACCAAGTCCTGAATTAAGTATAGAAGAATCAATCTTTATAAAAGACGAAACACCAATATCAACAGTATTTGCAGTTCATGGCAAAATTCCCCTTGTTGCTTCTGAAACATGTTTCATAATGGAACAAAATGGTAATGATGAGAGTAATTGTGGTTTTGCTTGTAGCAAAGACCATTGGCTAACACGTCAACAAGGTGAATGGTCTATGAAAGATACAGGAAGAATGACATTAAGTGGTAAGGATTTATGTATGGTTGAGCATATTGAAGAATTATTATCAAAAGGTGTAAAAAACTTTTATATCCAAAGTCATGGAGAAAGTAGTGAATTTATAGAAACAACTGGAAAAATTTACAAAGATGTAATAAATAAATCTTTAAATAATGAAAAAATCTCATATGAAACTAATGTCGAAACTTTATCTTCTCTTGCTCATGAAGGATTATGTAATGGATATTATTTTGGTTTAACAGGACAACAATATCATGGGAGAAAAATAAATGACTGAAATATTAGCACCAGCTGGAAGCCTTGAAATGGCAATTGCTGCATTAGATGCAGGTGCTGATGCTGTTTATGCTGGTCCAAAAGGTTGGAGTAGAAGACCCATGGAATCAGAGGTAACAGAAGAAGAAATTGAACAAATGATTCTTTATGCTAATAAACTTAAAAAAAAGGTAAAAATTGTTGTAAATACTTATCCAGCTCCTTTTGAAATGCCTTTATTTATAAAAAAAGTTACAAAGTTCTATGAATTGGGAGCTTCTGGTTTTATTGCAACAGATGTGGGTGTTGTAAAACTTCTAAGAGATAGATTTCCAGATACTCAAATTCATATAAGTATTGGAGCTGGTGTATCAAATGCTTTAGATGTTAAATTTTTTGAGAATATTGGTGCAGATGTTATTGTTTTACCTTTTAGATGGAATATTGAAGAGTTTAAAGAAATTCAGAAAATCTCAGATATTACCTTGGAAGCATTTTTATACAATACCGTTAAAACTGGAAAAATTTGCCCAGGAAATTGCATTATGAGTTCATTCTTCCAATATAGAGATTGGTTTGAAGAGGAAGAAAAAACTAATGAACATGGTAGTGCAAATAGAGGAAGTAAAGAGTGTTATCGTATTTGCCAAGTACCGTGGGAAATAAATAATAATGCAGATAAATCAAAATCTATTTTAAAACAAGATACAAATTTAATCCAAGAACAATTAGTTGATTTTGTTAAATGTGGTGTTAAAGTTTTTAAAATTTCTGGTCGAGAAAGACCAATAGAAATGATTTGTAAAGTAATCAAATTTTATAAAAAAGTAATCAAAGAATTGGAAGATGGGATAATTTCTAGTTTAGAAAATTATAAAGAAGAACTAGAAGATTTAAGAGCCCAATGGAATAACCAAAAACATAAAAGAGTTGCAGTTTTAATGAATAAAGCAAAGTCTTATAATAAAATGCAGAAAGAAGAAGTCCTATGAAAAAAATTGATTTAACTATGAATGAAGAAATAAATGATGAAATAAAAGCGCCTTTATGGATGTTATTAGAATTAACTCATAAGTGTCCATTGGAGTGTCCTTATTGTTATAACCAACTTGATTTTGCAAAAATTGATGACAAAATGAAAAAAGAAGATTGGTTAAGAGTAATAGAAGAAGCCAGAGAAATGGGTGTAGTTCAAATTGGTTTTTCAGGTGGAGAACCTCTTTTAAATAAAGATTTACCAGAACTTATAAAAAAAGCAAGTGATTTGGGGTTTTATACAAATCTAATAACTTCAGGAGTTGGTGCTGAAGAAGGGCTTGTTAAAAAATTAAAAGAAGCTGGACTTAAAAATGTTCAAATTGGTATTCAATCAAGTGAAAAAGAAATAATGACTTTATTAACAAATAATAAAACTGCCTATGAACAAAAAATAAAATTTGCAAAAGAGGTAAAAGAAGCTGGGATGCAAATTGTTATTAATGCAACAATTCATAAATTAAATATAGACCATGTTGATAAAATAATTGAATTTGCTCATAATCTTGGTGCTGAATATTTAGAAATTGCTAATGTTCAATATTATGGTTGGGCATTAGAAAATATTGATAAACTTCTTCCATCAAAAGAGCAAATAACAGAAGCTAAAAGAGTAACAAATATTTATAGAGATAACAAAGAAAATAAAATGAAAGTTTTTTTTGTGGTTCCTGATTATCATGAAGTTAGACCAAAAGCATGTATGAATGGATGGGGAAGTACTTTTTTAACTATTAATCCAGAAGGTGATGCACTTCCTTGTAATATGGCAAATACTTTACCTCTTAAATTTCCAAATGTTAAAAACTTTTCCTTACAAGATATTTGGAATAGATCAAATTCATTTAACTATTTCAGAGGTGATGAATGGATGAGTGAACCTTGTAGAACATGTCCTGAAAAGGAAAAAGATTTTGGAGGATGTCGATGTCAAGCCTTTGCTTTGACTAATGATATGAGTGCTGCTGATCCTGTTTGTGAAAAATCTCCTCATCATGATATTGTAACAAATACAGTAAAAAGAGCTATGGAAACATCAAGTGATGGATTAGTTTATAGAAATAGAAATAATTCTATGAATTTTATTAAAGCAAAACAATGAAAACAGCTAAATATATTTGGATGGATGGTGGCTTTTTAAAGTGGCAAGATGCAAATATTCATATAACTTCACATACTCTTCATTATGGAAATGGTGTTTTTGAAGGAATCAGAGCTTATAAAACACAAAATGGTTTGGCAGTTTTTAAACTTAAAAAACATATTAAAAGGTTATTAGATTCAGCAAAAATCACAATGATTGATGTTCCTTTTTCACAGGATGAAATTGAAAAAGCTATTATTGAACTTCTTGAAAAAAATGAATTTGAAAATAACACTTATATAAGACCAATAATCTATTATAGCGATGGAAACTTAGGAATATTGCCAAGTGAATGCGAATCTAAACTTGCAATTATTGCTTGGGAATGGAGTAGTCCAATTGAAAAAGATGGTTTGAAAAAAGGCATCAGAGCTAAAATCTCATCTTTTAGAAGAAATTCAGCTAACTCAACAATGTCAAAAGCAAAAGCTGTATCAAACTATTTAAATTCTCAAATGTCAAAACAAGAAGCACTTGATTGTGGATACGATGTAGCTCTTCTTTTGGATGATAATGGTTTTGTAGCAGAAGCTAGTGGTGAGTGTTTTTTTATGGTAAGAAATAAAGTTCTAATTTCCCCGCCAAATGATAATTCACTTGAATCTATAACTCAAAAAGTGGTTATAAAATTAGCAAAAGAAATGGGAATAAAAGTTAAAAGAAGAAATATAACAAGAGATGAAATTTATATATGCAATGAAGCATTTACAACGGGAACTGCTGCAGAAATCACACCTTTATATGAAGTTGATAATAGAATTATTAATAATTCAGAAAGTGGAAAAATTACAAAAAAATTACAAAAAGCATATTTTGATTTAGTTTATGGAAATAGAAAAAAAAGTAATAAATATTTAACATATATCTCTCAAAAGGAAAAATAATGGAAATCTTAGCACCTGCAGGTAATTTAGAAATGGCATACGCAGCAATTGATGCTGGAGCTGATGCTATTTATGTTGGTCCAACTGGTTGGAGTCGAAGAACAAATGATTCAGAAGCTAGTGATGAAGATATTCAACTTATGATTGATTATGCAAAAGAAAAGGGTTCAGAAGTACGAATTGTTGTTAATACTTTTCCTTCACCAATTGAAATGAAAGGATATTTGAGAAAAATAAGTAAATATCATGAAATGGGAGCTCATGGTTATATAGCTTCTGATATTGGGGTATTGAAATATTTAAAAGATAATTTTCCAAGTAGCAGAATTCATGTGAGTGTTGGAAGCGGTATTACAAATGCACTTGATGTTAAATTTTATGAAGAGTTAGGATCTGATTTAATCGTACTTCCATATAGATGGGATGACAAAGATTTTCAAGAAGCACAAAAAGTATCAAAAATAGGGCTTGAAACATTTTTTTATGAAACAACACAAACAGGGAAACTCTGTCCTGGAAATTGTATTATGAGTTCATATTTGAGTTATCGTGAATCAAATGAAAAAGAAGAAGCTAAAAATAAAAATGCAAGTGCAAATAGAGGAAGTAAAGAGTGTTATAGAGTTTGTCAAGCAGCATGGGATTTAAATAGTGATGGGAAAGAGAGCAAAAAAGCTAAATTAAAACATGATGCAAATCTTATGTTAAAACAATTACCTTATTTTATGAAAATAAATACTGAAGTTTTCAAAATATCAGGAAGAGAAAAACCTGTAGATTTAATTCATGATTTAGTTAAGTTTTATAGAAAAATAATTGATATTTTAAAAATTGATATAAATACTGACCTTTCTATATATGAAGAAGAGATGGAAGTATTGGGGTCAAGATGGAAAAATCAAAAAAGAAAAAGATTAGGTACTTTAATTAATAGCACAAAAGAAGAAAGTATTAAAGTAGGATAATGAAATATTTAATCAATGAACTAAATGATAATCATCCAATAAAAATTTATTTAAAAGAGAATATTTTAATAAAAGATTTTTTAGAAAAACTTAAAAATATTAGTATTCATGATGATTTTGAAATGTTCTTTAGTATTTTTAATAATTTATGTGAAATTGAAAAACACTATGTAAGAAAAGAAAATCAACTTTTTCCTTTTATAGAAAAATATGGATGGAATACTACAACACAATATATGTGGACTTTTCATGACCAAATAAGAGAAGAATTAAAAGAAATAAGAATAAAAATAGAAAAAAAAGATTTTGAGGATATAACTTTTAGTATCAAAGATTTAATTGATAATATAAATCATATGATTTTATTAGAGGAAACTACACTTTTCCCAAATGCTATAAATGCTTTAAGTAGCGAAGATTGGGATGAAATAAGTATAGGAGATAAAGAAGTTGGATATATGATGGATGTTGAATACATTCATCCAAAAGATGATAAAAAAAGAAGAAAGATTGATTTAGACAATGATGCTATTTATTTTGAAGAAGGCTATTTAACCCCTAAACAGATAAATCTTATTTTTAAACATTTACCAATTGATATAACTTATGTGGATGAAAATGATAAGGTTATTTTTTATAATAATGGTGATGAAAGAATTTTTCCAAGAAGTCCTGGAATAATTGGAAGAGAAGTGAAATTTTGTCATCCCCCTAAAAGTGTTGATAATGTTCTTAAAATATTAGAAGAGTTTAAACAAGGTTCAAAAGATAATGCTGAGTTTTGGATAAATTTTAAAGATAATTTTATACATATAAGATTTTTTGCCATTAGAGATAAAGATAAAAATTACAAAGGAGTAATGGAAATCACTCAAAATGTAAGTGACATCAAAGCTTTAGAAGGAGAGAGAAGGATTTTAGACTGGCAAAGCTAATAAAATTTCATAAACTAGATAGCTAAACTTACGCTATTTTTCTTTTGTATACTTCTTTTAATATAGATTTGAAATTAGTTTATTAGGAAAGTTATGAAAATAGAAATATTAGGTTCAAGTGCTGGTGGTGGACTTCCTCAATTTAATTGTAATTGCCATAATTGCAAAGGTTATAGAGAGGGCAAAAGTACAATTAAAAGAAGAACTCAAAGTTCAATCACAATTAGTGAAGATGGACAGAATTGGGTTTTATTTAATACTTCACCTGATATTTTAGAACAAATTCATAATTCACCTTTTTTACATCCCAAAGAAAGAAGAGAAACAAAAATAAAAGCAATAGTTTTTATTGATGCTCAAATTGACCATACGACAGGACTTCTAATGCTTCGTGAGGGATGCCCTCATCCTGTTTATTGTACAAAAGAAGTTCATGAAGAACTTAATACTTCTTTTCCATTATTTAAAATGCTTGAATATTGGGATGGTGGCGGAACTATTTATAATGAAATAGTTTTAAATAAACCTTTTGAGATTCCAGTTATGCCAAACCATGAATTTTATGCAGTGCCATTGATTTCAAATGCACCTCCATACTCTAAATATAGAGATAAACCAAGAGATGGGGATAATATTGGAGTTGTTGTTGTAAATAAAGAAACAGGAAAAAGACTTTTTTATCTTCCAGGACTTGGAGTATTACAAAAACATATAATTGAAGAGATGGGAAGAGCTGATGTTTTATTAGTTGATGGAACTGTTTGGACAAATGATGAAATGATAAAAAATGGTTTTTCTTCAAAACTTGGAACGGATATGGGACATTTACCTTTAAGTGACAAAGGTGGATTAATCGAGCTTTTAGATAAGTTAGCACATCCTCGAAAAATATTAATACATATAAATAATACTAATCCTATTTTAGATGAATCAACACCTGAATATAAAGAACTTATATCACATGGTATTGAGATATCTTATGATGGTATGAGTATAGAAATCTAAATAAAATATAGGAGAGAAAAATGCAAGAAGTTTATAGTAAAGAAGAATTTGAAACAAAACTAAGAGATATGGGATGTATGTATCATATTAATCACCCTTTTCATATAAGAATGTACGAGGGAACTTGTACAAAAGAGGAGATTCAAGGTTGGGTTGCAAATAGATTTTATTATCAATGTATGATTCCTATAAAAGATGCAGCGATTATGTCAAATTGTGATAGTTTAGTAGATAGAAGAAAATGGATAGATAGAATAACAGACCATGATAGTGTTGGTGGTGGAATTGAAGCTTGGCTAGAATTAGGTGAAGCTGTTGGACTTAATAAAGAAGATTTGATTTCTCACAAATTTTTATTACCATCAGTGAAATTTGCCGTTGATGCTTATGTAAATTTTGCAAGACGTTCTCCATGGAAAGAAGCTGCAATGTCATCTTTAACAGAGATGTTCGCACCACAAATTCATCAACAAAGATTAAATACTTGGCCTGATAATTATCCTTGGATTGAACAAAAAGGTTTAAGATATTTTCAAAAAAGATTAAGCGAAGCAAGACGAGATGTTCAACATGGTTTGGCTATTACCCTTGAAGAGTTTAATACAAGAGAACTTCAAGAAAAAGCTTTTTCTATTTTACAGTTTAAGCTTGATATTTTATGGACAATTTGTGATGCTTTATATTTAGCGTATGAATTAAAAAGACCACCATATTTTAATGTGGTAAAATAGAATGGAAAATCTAAAATGAAAAATATAAGAATTAACCCAAATTTTCAATTTCAATGGGAAGAAAAACAAAACTGTTATGTACTTTTATATCCAGAGGGAATGGTTCAATTAAACCAAAGTGCAGGAGAAATTCTGAATCTTTGTGATGGAAGTAATGATATTGAAGGAATAAATAAAATTTTATGTGAAAAATTTGAGCTTGAAGATTTAACTCAAGATATAAAAAGCTTTTTAGAAGAAGCTCAAAATAGAAATTGGATAAGTTATGAATAATGAAATAAAAATTAAAAACAGATAAAAAGACCTTATTCAGGTCTTTCAATCATATAACCACTTCCTCTAATATTTTTTATGAAATCTTCTTTTAATACAGTTTTTACTCTATTAACTTCAGCTCTAATAGTCGCATTATCAATATAATCATCATTCCAAACATAATCTCTGAACATATCGTATTGGACAACTAAACTTCTATTAAGTGCTAAAAGTTCAATTATTTGAAGTTGTCGTTTTGGTAAAATATGGGGTTCATTATTAAATAAAAGGGTCATTGTTTCGGCATCAAAACTATAATGTTTTGAAAGCCTTTTATGTCTTTGAGGAACAATTCTCGTTTTTAGAATTTTATTAATTCTTAAAGTTAACTCTTTTAAGTGAAATGGTTTTTTCAAATAATCAAAACAACCTAAATCAAATGCTCTTGAAATATCTTCAATATCTATAAGTGCAGAAATATAAATAGTTGGAATCATTCTTTTTTGTTCATGCATTTTTTCTAAAATGCTAAAACCATCAATATCAGGAAGATTTATATCTAAAATCAATAAATCAAATTTTTCTTTATCTAAAATTTCTAAAGATTCATTTCCTGTTTTTACACTTTTTATGGCATGACCTGTTGATGTTATATATTCTGTTATCATTTCATTTAACATAATGTCGTCTTCAACTAATAAAATTTTCATAATACTCCTTTAAATGTGTATGTAAATGAAGCCCAGTTTTCACCTGATTCTAGTTTTATTCCTACATTTTCTTCACTACATATTCTTTTTACTAAATTTAATCCAAGTCCAAATCCATCTTTTGAAACCTCTTCTCTATAATATTCTTCAAATATTTTTTGAGGATCTAAAATTTGAGCTGAACGGCTCTCTATTATAAAATCACAATTATTATTATGGATCTCTAATTTTATAGTTATTATTTCATTTTCTAAGGTATATTTAATAGCATTTGTTAAGTTATTATCTATAATTCTTTGAAGTTTTATTTCATTAAAATTTAGAATAATTTTGTTTTTTCTACTTTTAAATAGAAATTTAGATTTAACTCTAAGAGCTGATGATGAAAAGAAATCAATTCTTGCTCTTACGAAATCAACTAAATCTATATCATGTGTTGCATGATTTACTTGATCTTTTTTTACAAGATAACTTAAATCATCATAAATACTAAAAATATTTTTCATAGCAACTTCGATATTTGATAGATATTTATTTTTTCCATGTTCCATTTCAAACATTTCAATATTTCCCATAATTACAGATAAAGGAGTATTGGTTTCATGAACAGCGTGTTTTAAAAATTGTTTTTGTGATGCTATTAAGTTTTGAGCATAAATATTTCCATCTTCAAGCTCTTGTGATTGAATATTATAATCATTTGATGATTGTTGAATAAGATGTGTTAAAGCTTGAAGACTTTTTGCATGGTCTGTTAATTTTGTATTTTCAATATCATCCATTGGTTCTGCTTTATAATTTGCTTCATCTTTTTCACTTAATGCTAAAATAGTTAAAGTTTGATTTAAAAGTTCATTATTTCCGCAATTATGATAAAACTCACCATATGTAAAAAATCCAGCAGTTGGAGCAATTTTTGAAAAAGGTTTTATTTCAATCTCAATTAAATCAGGCATATATCTTCGTCTTGCCATACACGCATATATAAAAAATGTTTCAGTATCTTTAATACAACATTTTGTAAATAAAGATTTCAAAGGATTACTCAAAATTAATTCAACATTCCCAAAACCTAGTTTTACAATGTCTCCTTTATGAAGATTTCCTGCAAAACTTAAACTTCCATCGTCATGTTTTGCAATAACTGCCCTTGCTATTGGAATATTGTTTTTTTGTATTATTAGTGGAAATTCAATACCAGTTGCAGGAAGGGAACTAGCTACATATTCACCTAAATATTTTTCATAAAAGTCCAAAGGAGTAAGTCCTGAGATTTTATAAACTCGGTTTCCTTCAACTTCATCAATAGTATGCTCAATTCCAATTGGTGACCAATTAAAGTTATAAGCATTACAAACTTCTAATTTGTCAGAATTAAGAGAAACTCCAACTGCACCCTGAGTTAATATTTTATTTTGATATGAAATAAAAGTTTGTGTAAAGTGGGCATTATCACCAGCCATTCCTCCAGCTATTATTACTTTATCATTAACAAAAGTAATTCCATTTAGAAATTCTTCACCGTTTGTTTTTGCTCCATCGGTAAATGTGATTAAAAGTTTTGTATCTTCTTCACAAAGTTGTGTCGCTAACTCTTTTCCATTTGAAAAAGAGTCAGATTCATTTACATAAGCAATTTTTAGTGAAGTTTTTTCAAAAGTTGTAATTGCAACCACTGTTTTAAGTGTTGTAATTGTTTCATTGTTAATTTCTCCATCAGTTGATGAACCAATACAAATAGCTTGTGGTAACTCTTTTATAATAAGATTTATAGTTTTTTCTAAAATCTCTTTTTTTTCTCCACAAAATATTTGAATCAAGATATTTTTTTCTTCTTTAAATAAAGAAAAATCAATTGTTGAATCAAGTGCTTTATTATTGAGTGTATAATTATATGTTTTCATAAAAAAATTGTAGCAGATAATTCGTAAATTTCAAAGAAAAAAAACCATTAAAAAGCTCGAAAATATGGTATTTTTTGATAAAACTTAGCACTGCTATACTCATGCTATACTATAGCTTTATTCACGCTATACTTCTTATGTAGAATTTCAGTAAGAGAAAAGATAAGTTAATAAAATTAACAACTTTTTCCAAAAATAGATAAACAAAAAAGGATATAAAATGATTTATAGTAAACCTAAATATAAAGCTCAATATGAGAACTTCATTGGTGGAGAATGGTTAGCTCCAATTAGTGGTGAGTATTTTGACAATATTTCTCCTGTTGATGGTGAAGTTTTAACAAGGATTCCAAGATCAAATGAAAAAGATTGTGAAGCTGCTATTTTAGCTGCAAATAAAGCATTCCAATTATTTAAACATACTTCAGTTCTTGAAAGAAGTACTTTATTAAATAGAATTGCAGATGCAATTGAAGCAAACTTAGAAAATATTGCAATTGCTGAAACTTTAGATAATGGAAAAACTGTAAGAGAAACATTAGCAGCTGACGTTCCTTTAGTTGTTGACCACTTTAGATATTTTGCATCAGTTATTCGTGCAGAATCAGGAACAGTTTCTGATTTAGATGAAAATACAATTTCTCAAGAAATTCATGAACCATATGGTGTTGTTGCTCAAATTATTCCTTGGAATTTCCCATTATTAATGGCTGCTTGGAAATTAGCTCCTGCATTAGCTGCTGGAAACTGTGTTGTTATGAAACCAGCATCTGCTACTCCTATGTCAATTTTAATTTTAATGGAAACAATTCAATCAGTATTACCAGCAGGTGTTATTAACATTATTAATGGTGCAGGTGGAAAAATTGGTAAATATTTATCTACACATGAATTAGTTAAAAAAGTAGGATTCACAGGTGAAACTACAACTGGTCAATTAATTATGCAATATGCAACTGAAAATATTATTCCATCAACTTTAGAATTAGGTGGAAAATCACCAAATATCTTCTTAGAATCAATCATGGACGCAGATGATGAATTCTTTGATAAAGCAATTGAAGGTTTAGTACTATTTGCATTTAACTCAGGAGAAGTTTGTACTTGTCCATCACGTGCATTAATTCAAGAGTCAATTTATGAGCCATTTATGGCAAGAGTACTTGAAAGAGTAAAAGCTATTAAATTAGGAAATCCTTTAGATTCTGAAAATATGATGGGTGCTCAATGTTCTTTAAATCAAAAAGAAAAAATTATGGAATACATCAAAATAGGTAAAGAAGAGGGTGCTGAATTATTAATTGGTGGAGATGTTTACCAATCAGAAACTAATCCAAATGGTTTCTATATTCAACCAACATTATTTAAAGGTCATAACAAAATGAGAATTTTCCAAGAAGAAATTTTTGGACCAGTTCTAGCAGTTACAACTTTTAAAGATGAAGATGAAGCATTAGCAATTGCAAATGATACAATTTATGGTTTAGGTTCAGGTGTTTGGTCAAGAGATGCTCACCAATTACATAAATTTTCAAGAGGAATTGAAGCAGGAAGAGTTTGGGTAAATTGTTACCACTTATATCCATCTCATGCATCATTTGGTGGATACAAAAAATCAGGAATCGGTAGAGAAACTCACATGATGATGTTAAACTCTTATAGACATACAAAAAATATTTTAACTTCTTATAGTAAAAATAAATTAGGTTTCTTTTAGGATTTAATTCTAAATCAAAAACACAAAACCCATAGAAAGTTCTCCTCTATGGGTTTTTTCGTTGTGTAAAGGATATGAAATGTCAACACAAAGAGTAGATGTAACACCAGCTGCTGTTGAGGTTATTGAAAAGTTAAAAGAGTTATATGGTGAATTAGTTTTTAACCAAAGTGGTGGTTGTTGCGATGGAACAGCTCCCATGTGTTATGAAAAAAATGATTTTTATGTTCCAAGTAGAAATGTAAAAATGGGTGAAATTTGTAGTTGTGAATTTTTTATAGATAAAGATCAGTTTGAATATTTTAAACACTCATTTATCACAATAGATGTAAGAGCTGAAAAAGCTGCTTTTGGAAATTCATTTTCTTTAGAAATAGATTTAGGTTATCAGTTTATTACAAAATCAAGAATATTCACGGATGAAGAGTATGCTGCCTTAGAAAAAATAGATTAAAAAAAAGGGAAAGAGTTAAAACTCTTTCCCTTTTTAAATAGTAAAGCTAAAATTATAAAGCTGTTACGTTTTCTGCTTGAAGACCTTTTTCACCTTGACCAACTTCAAAAGTTACTTTTTGTCCGTCATTTAATGAAACTCTACCATAACCAGAATTGTTGATGTTTCTGTAATGTACGAATACATCTTTACCACCATTTTCTTGCTCGATAAAACCATAACCTTTTTCGCTATTAAACCATTTTACTGTTCCGTTTACTAATGTTGCCATTGTAACTCCTTTTCTTTTTTGTTAAAATATACTTCATTTCTAAAGTGTTGAAGATATAAAATTGAGAATTCTTTAGATTGAGTGTACTTAAAACTAGCGTTACAAGAAAAACATAAACTATAGATGAACCCTAAACCATCTTTCAATGCAGACATTATAGCACAAAATTTTTAAAAAATACTTTTTTATTAAAAAAAAACAATAATTTGTAAAAATACTTACTTTTTACCTTCTTCATTAGTAACTAAAGCTAGGTTTTTTAGGTCATATTTTTGCAATAAATCTAATATTTTCACTACTCTTTCATATTCAACTTTTTTATCAATTCTCACAACTACGGCTTTCTCTTTGTTCTTTATAGCTTTTAGATTGTCTTCTAAAGATGCAAAAGATACTTCAATACCTTTAATAGCTAATTTATTTTTACTAAGTTCAATAAAAATTTGTTCATCATCTATTTTCATCTCTTTTGCACTTGATGTTGGCAAATCTAGTATAAGTGCGAGTTCTTCTTTCTTAAAAACAGAAGTTACTATGAAAAAAATAAGAAGAATAAAAATAACATCAATAACAGGTGTTAAATCTAAACCTAAGGATTCTCTTCTTTTCATCTTAGTTATTTCCAACTAGCTCTTTTTTGGCTTCTAGCTCGATATTGTCAATCATTGCAATAAAGTGATTGTAAGCAATTTGATGAGGAATAGCTACAATAATACCAGCAATTGTAGTGATTAATGCTATTCCTATTCCATTTGAAAAGATAGTTGGATCACCTAATCCTTTTACTGTAATTTCTTCAAAAGACATATAAACTCCAATAACTGTTCCTAAAAGACCTAATAAAGGAGAGATAATTGCAATATTTTTTATAATAGTAAGTCCAGAATCTAGCTTTTTTACTTCATATTCAATTTGTGCAGAAATTGATGTCTTTTGAGTTATTTTTGTTTTTATATCAGTAAGTATTTTACTTTTTCTAGGAAGTGTGAAAGATTTCCATAAAATTATAGTAAATCCAATTATATTTAGCATAATTAAAATATAAACAATAATTCCACCCTTATCTATATAATTCATTAAATTCATATTAGCCCCAATCATTTTTGCGTATTGTACAAAATTTTTGTTAATAGATGGTACAATTTGCCCATGAACTACACAAATTCCCCAATTCATGAAGTTGTTTTTAATAAACAAAAATATTTTATAAAAAGAGATGATTTATTAAATTCTGATTTTTCAGGAAATAAAGCTAGAAAATTTTATTATTACTTAATAAATGATTTTCCTGATATAAAAAAAGTTGTATCTCATGGTTCAAGTCAATCAAATGCTATGTATTCTTTATCTGTTTTATGTAAATTAAAAAATTGGCAATTTGACTATTATGTTGATCATACTGCATCATTTTTAAAAGAAAATCCAATTGGAAATTATAAATATGCAATAAAAAATGGAATGAATATAATAGAAGGAAATTTGCCAGATTTTTTTGATAAAGAAATCTTATTTATAAATGAAGGTGGAGCTTTAGTTCAAGCATCACATGGAATAGAAGTTTTAGCAAATGAGATAAAACTTTGGGTAAATCAAAATAATATAAAAGATATAAAGGTTTTTCTTCCAAGCGGTACAGGAACAACAGCACTTTTTTTACAAAAATATCTTCCTTTTGAAGTATTAACTTGTCCTTGTGTGGGAAATGAAGAGTATTTAAAAAAACAATTTGAAGTTCTTGAAAAAAAGAATCATCCTCTAATTCTAAAAATAGATAAAAAATATCATTTTGCTAAGCTTTATAAAGAATTTTATGAAATACACAATAATCTTTTGACTCAAACAAATATTGAGTTTGATTTACTTTATGATAGTTTAGGTTGGATTTGCTTTGAAAATTTTGTAAAACAATTAAAAGAGGCTAATACAACTTTTTTATATATTCATCAAGGTGGGATTATTGGAAATGAATCAATGTATGACAGATATAAACACAAATATCCTTTAATATAAAAAAAGATAACATTCTATTATGTTATCAAAAAAAGAAATCAAACTTATCAAATTTATTAAATATACACCTATCTTTATAGTAGGGATTATTTGTTTAATTATTACTATTCTTTTATCTATTGAAAAAAACATTTCTTTAAAAAAAGATTTAGAAAACCTGCAAAAAGATTATTTAGCAAAAAATAGAGAAATTATCAAAAATGAAGTTCAAAAAGTTTTTGAATATATTGAACATAAAAAACAAAATAGTGAAGATAAATTAAAAGAAAATCTAAAAGTCAGAGTTGAAGAAGCTTCTACTATGGCAAATTACATTTATGAAAAATATAAAAATACAGAGACGAAAGAACAAATCGTTAATAGAATAAAAGATTCTTTACGAGCAATTAGGTTTAATAATAATCGTGGATATTTTTATATAAATAGTATGGATGGAATTAATATTTTGCATCCTATTAATCCTGAGTTTGAAAATAAATTGATGATAAATTATAAAGATAATTTTGGAAACTTTACTTTAAAAGATATTATAAATAAATTACAAAATAAAAAAGAGATATTTACAACACTTTATTGGACTAAACCAGAAGATTTAAATCATCAATACAAAAAAATCACTTTTAATAAAATTTTTGAACCGTATAATTTTATTATAGGAACAGGCGAGTATTTAAATGATTTTGAAAATATAACTAAAGAAGAAGTTTTATCTTATATTTCAACTATTAGATATGATAAAAATGGTTATATTTTTATTATTGATAATGATGGTGTATATTTAAACCATATTGAAAAATCTTATTTGGGAGTAAATAGAATAAATCTAAAAGATAAAAACGGATTTATGGTTACAAAAGAGATTTTAAATCTAGCATCTAATGGTAATGATGGATATTTGAAATATATAGCAACTATAAAACCAGAAACTAAACTTTCATCTGAAAAAATAACTTATGTAAAAGGTTTTAAAGATTGGAATTGGGCAATCGCGACGGGTTTTTATACAGATGAACTAGAAAAACAAATTATTGAAAAAGAAATACAAATAAAAGATAAATATACAAAAAATTTGATAAATTTATTTTTAATAAGCTTTTTATTAACGGGCGCTTTTTTAATTATCTCTTTTTATATTTCAAAAAAGTTTGAAAAAAGATTTTATAAATATAAAGAGCAGGTTTTTAGTTATATTAAAAAAAGTAGAGAAAAAGACACTATTCTTGCCCAACAATCAAAAATGGCAGCGATGGGAGAAATGCTTGAAAATATTGCTCATCAATGGAGACAACCTCTAAGTACAATTTCTACAATTTCCACAGGAATTAAAATTCAATATGAATATTCGGAGATAAAAAAAGAAGAAGTTATAAAATCAATGAATACAATAGCTACTACTACTAAATATTTATCACAAACTATTGATGATTTTAGAGATTATTTTAATCCTAAAAAAGAGGCTAGAGATTTTAACCTTAGGAATGTTTTTGAAAAGGTTTCAGATTTATTAGAACCTCAATTACATTTAAAAAAAATTCAATTAATAAAAGATATTGATGATATTAATATCTTTGGAATGGAAAATGAATTTTTACAAGTAATAATAAATATTTTAAACAATTCAAAAGATGAATTTGAAAGAAAAGAGTTTGAAAAAAAGTACATATTTATTGATACAAAAATTACACAAGATGAAATAATAATTAGTATAAAAGATAATGCAGGTGGAATCGAAAAAGAAGTTATAGATAGAGTATTTGAACCATATTTTACAACTAAATTTAAATCTAAAGGCACAGGAATAGGTCTTTATATGTCAAAAGAAATTATAGAAAAACATATGAAAGGAAATATTAGTGTTAAAAATGAAAATTATCTCTATAAAGAAAATAATTATGCTGGAGCTAATTTTTTAATAATATTTCCTAATAAACAAAAAATAAAAGTAAATTAGAAGAACTGCAAAATTTAAATAAGTTTAGATATAATCCAAAACTATGAAAAAGAACAATATAATATTAATAGGTTTTATGGGTGTTGGTAAGGGTACAGTTGCACGTGCTTTGGTTAAAAAATCAAACATGCTTTCAATTGATACTGATGATTTAATTGAAAGTATGGAAAACAGAAAAATCAAAAAAATTTTTGAAGCTGATGGTGAACCATATTTTAGAGCCTTAGAAAAAAAGACTGCTTTATGGTTGGAAAAAAGTGTAAATAATACAATTATTTCAACAGGTGGTGGATTTTATAAGCAAGAAAATATAAACAAAATAGGAAAGGTTGTTTATTTAAAATCATCATTTCAAGGTATTCTAGATCGAATTAATGATGCCCCAAACGCTGCAAATAAATTGAAAAAAAGACCACTTTTACAAAATATGGAAGAGGCTTTAAAACTTTATAATTTAAGAGCAAAAGAGTATGAAAAAGTTGCAAAAATTATAGTTGATGTTGAGAATAAAGATATAAAAGATATTGTAAAAGAGATTTTAGGACAAATATAAATGAAAATAATTAATACAAAAGATGTAAATTTTAAAGAAGAATTTGAAACAATTTTAGCGCGAGCCAAGAGTGATATAAAAGGTGTTTCATCAATTGTTATGAATATTATTGATGAAATTATTGAAGAGGGAAATACAGCTTTAAAAAGGCATATTGAGAAGTTTGATAAATGGGAAGTTAAATCAGACGAAGATTTAATGATAAATCCAAATGATATGAAAAAAGCTTATGATAATCTTGATGAAAA
>JAQVLW010000006.1:26623-29966 GCA_028703945.1 Aliarcobacter sp.
ACACTTCCAACAGGAAGTACAGCTAAGTTTTATAGTCCATTAAATGTAGAAAATTTTATGAAAAAAAGCTCAATTATTAATTTTTCAAAAAATGCTATAAATGAACTTGGGGAAGCTTGTGCATTATTAGCAGATACTGAAGGTTTAACAGCTCATGCAAAATCTGTAAGAGTTAGATTAGAAAACAAATAATAAAAAGAAAAAATAAAGGAATATAAATGTCAACATTTAAAGATTGGTTTAGCGAAGATGAAGATGATATTTTTATGGGAAGTCCAAAATCAAAGTTTTTTGATGTTTCAAGGGAAGCTTCAAAAGATATAGTTGAAGAAGAAATTGATAAGATTGTTGAAAAATTAGCAGTTCTAGAAATGATTATTAGTGAAGGAAAAGGCGAAAGCTTTGATATTAATCAATACATTCAAGACTATACTTTAGATAATATGGCAGAAGTAAAAGCTATGAAAAAAGGTTTATATGTAGAATTTACTGGTGAAATCATCTGTAGATTAGACTCATAAGGTAAAGATTTAAGTGGAAGAATTAGAAAAAGTAAAAAATCAAATAAGAGAATTTGTAAGTGTTTGCAATCATCAAAAAAGTTTAGAGCTTTTAGAAAAATTAGCAACTGGAAAGATGTTAAGGTCTAAACTTATCCTGAAAATTGCTGGAATTTCAATAGAAAGTATAAAACTTTGTGCAGTTGTTGAGATGATTCATGCAGCATCTCTTTTACATGATGATGTAATAGATGAAGCCAATACGAGAAGAGGTCAACCTTCTGTTAATGCACTTTATGATAATAAAACAGCAATAATGTTTGGAGATATTTTATATTCAAGAGCATTTACAGAATTATCTCAAATGGACAAAAATATTGCATACACAATCTCAAATGCTGTAACACTTTTGAGTATTGGTGAGATGATGGATGTTGATTTGACTAATACTTTTAATAAGTCTTATGATAAATATCTTGATATGATTTATAAAAAAACAGCTTCTTTGATTGAGGCTTCTTCTAAAGCAGCAGCGATTTTATCAAAGAAAGATGAAAATAAATATGCCCTATATGGAAAAAATTTAGGACTTGCTTTTCAAATGGTTGATGATATTTTGGATATTACACAAGATTCAAAAACTTTAGGAAAACCAGCAATGTTAGATTTTGTTGAGGGGAAAGTAACTATTCCATATCTTTTACTTTACGAAAGAATAGAAAATAAAACAAAATTAGAAGCTTTATATAAAAAAGAATTAACTAGTGATGAAAGTTTGTGGATTAAAGAGCAAATGACTATTACAAGAGCTTTAGACGATTCAATTGCTTTAGCAAAACAAATAGGAAATATTGCAATTGATGCTGTAAAAGATGAAGAGGATAGTGAAACTTTAATATTTATTATGAAAGCTATGATTGAAAGAGAGTTTTAGATGAGTTACTTAATAATTAGTTTTTCTCATAAAAATATAGATATTAAAATGAGAGAAAAATTAGCTTTTGGTAGTGTTGAAGATAAAGATAGATTTATAAAAGTACTTTTAGAAAATGAATACACAAAAGAAGTTGTTTTATTATCAACTTGCAATAGGGTTGAAATTATTACGAGGTCGTCAAATATCAATGTAAGTGCTAAGAATATTATTGAAAAATTAGCCTCATATTCTGGACTTGATTTTGATATTTTGTATGAAAGAGCAGATATTTATGATAATGATGGAGCGGTTCATCATCTATTTTCTGTGGCTTCAGCATTAGACTCTTTAGTAATTGGTGAAACACAAATTGTGGGACAATTAAAAGATGCGTTTAGATTTTCTCAAGCAAAAAATTATTGTTCTTCTAATATTATAAGAGTAATGCATTATGCTTTTAAATGTGCTGCAAATGTAAGAACAGCTACAAGTTTAGGAACAGGTTCTGTTTCAGTAGCTTCTACAGCTGTTGCAAAAGCAAAAGATATAATTGGAAATACAAAAGGTGTAAAAGCTTTAGTTATTGGAGCTGGGGAAATGAGTGAACTTACTATAAAACACCTTATTTCTTCTGGTTTTGATGTAATATTAACAAGTAGAGATATTAAAAAAGCTCAAATCTTAGCTTCAACTTTTGATGTTAATATTCGTGTTGAACCTTACAGTGAACTTACAAATTTATTGGCAAAAATACCTGTAATGATAACAGCAACATCAGCTCCTTATCCTGTAATTACAAAAGAAAATGCTCCAAGTGCATCAATAGATAGATATTGGTTTGATATAGCAGTTCCTCGAGATATTGATGAAAATATTTGTCTTAGTGATTTAAGGATTTATTCAGTTGATGATTTACAAGATATTGTAAACGAAAATATGAGTTTGAGAGCAGAACAAGCAAAAACTGCCTATTCAATAGTAAGCAAGATGTCAGTAGAATTTTTTGAATGGTTAAAATCTTTAGAGATTGAACCTGTAGTAAAACATCTTTATGTAAAAGGTGAAACAATAATTGATAAGAAATTAAAAACTGCTATAAAAAAAGGTTTTATAAAAGCAGATGATGAAGAAAATATTAGAAAACTTTGTCAAACAATAATAACTGAATATTTACATAAACCATCAAAACAATTAAAAGATATTTCAAGAAATATGGAGTGTGATATTGTGGTTGGTGCTGTTCAAAGTATGTTTGGATTGAAAAATGATTCAAGCACACCAAATAAATATAAATGTGAACATTTAATAAAAAATTAAAATAGGAAAATGATTAATGAAATTTAGTAAACTTTTTATTCCAACAACTAAAGAAACACCAAATGATGCAACTCTTCCCTCTCATCAGTTTTTACTAAGAGGTGGATTTATCGCTCAAACGGGTGCTGGTATTTATGATTTTATGCCATTGGGAAAAATTGTTTTAGATAAAATTAGAGCTATTGTAAAAGAAGAAATGGACAATGCAGGAGCAAACGAAGTTCAATTTGGCTTTGTAACTCCACTATCACTTTGGGAAGAATCAGGTCGTGCAAACACTATGGGCCACGAAATGCTTAGATTCAAAGATAGAAAAAATACAAATTTTGTTTTATCTCCAACAAATGAGGAATCTGTTGTAAATATGGTAAAAAATAGAATCACTTCTTACAAAGATTTACCAGTTCATCTTTATCAAATAAATACAAAATTTAGAGATGAAGCAAGACCTAGATTTGGTCTTATGAGAGGAAGAGAATTCTTAATGAAAGATGGTTATTCTTTCCATTCAAGTGAAGAAGATTTAGTAAGAGAATTTAATCTAATGGAAGCAACTTATAAAAAAGTTTATACAAGATTAGGTTTAGATTTTAGAGTTGTGGCTGCTGAT
>JAQVLW010000006.1:30066-75266 GCA_028703945.1 Aliarcobacter sp.
AATGAAAGATGGTTATTCTTTCCATTCAAGTGAAGAAGATTTAGTAAGAGAATTTAATCTAATGGAAGCAACTTATAAAAAAGTTTATACAAGATTAGGTTTAGATTTTAGAGTTGTGGCTGCTGATTCAGGAGCAATTGGTGGAAGTGGTTCAAAAGAGTTCCATGTATTAGCAGATTCTGGAGAAGATACCATTGTTGTTTGTCCTGATTGTGAATATGGTGCAAATATTGAAGCAGCGAACCGAAAATCTAGAAGTTTTGATTATTCTGTTTGTGGTGAATTAACAAAAGTTGAAACAGTTGATACAAAAACTATTGAAGAAGTTGCAGCTTTTTTAAATATTCCAAAATCACAAACTATAAAAGCTGTTATTAAAAAAGCTATTTATGAAGATAAAACTCAAATTGTTGTGTTTTTTGTAAGAGGTGATGATGAACTTGAAGAGACAAAAGCCTGTAATTCTGTAAATGCTTTAGAGTTAGATGAGATAAGTGAAAATGAGATAATAGAAGCTGGATTAGTTGCTGGTTATTGTGGACCTTTTGGACTTCCATCAAACATAACTTTTGTAATTGATAATGAAATTAAAGATTCAAAAGGCTTAGCTTGTGGAGCAAATGAAATAAATTACCATTTAATAAACACAGATTTATCAACTTTAAAAGATATAAAATATTATGATTTAGTTGCTGTTCAAGAAAGTGATAGTTGTTCTTGTTGTGGTGGAGCTTTAAAATATACAAAAGGAATAGAAGCTGGACATATTTTCCAACTTGGAACTAGATATTCAAGTGCAATGAATGCAAACTTTTTAGATGAGAATGGAAAAGCAAAACCATTTATTATGGGATGTTATGGAATTGGAGTTTCAAGATTAGTAGCAGCCGTGATTGAACAAAACCATGATGATAAAGGTTGTATTTGGACAAAAGAGACAGCTCCATTTATGGTTGATATTATTGTTTCAAATTCTAAAAAAGAAGAAGAAGCACAAGCTGGTGAAAAAATCTATGAAGATTTAAAAGCAGCTGGAGTTCAAGTACTTTTAGATGATAGAATAAATGCACGATTTGGTTTTAAAATGGGTGATTTTGAACTTATTGGTTTTCCTTATGCAATTATAATTGGTAAAAGATTATTAGAGGGATTTGTAGAAATCGTTGATAGAAAAACTTTAGAAAAAACTGATGTTAAAATTGAAACAGTTGTTTCAAAAATATTAGAATTAATTAAATAAAAGGGTAATTTTGGAAAAAGAGTTAGAAAAAAACATTGATACTTTAACAAAAGACATAACTTCATATATTCCACATAATATTATAGAAATAGTTGGGTATTATGCTTTCTCTTTAGTAATGGCATTATTAGTTTTTATTATTGGGAAATGGGCTGTTAATAAAATTGTTGATATTTTAGGAACGGTTTTACGAAAAGTAAAAGGTATGGATGAAACTTTAATTAAGTTTTTAGAAAATATCGTTTATTACGCTTTAATGATAATTGTTCTTTTAACAGCTTTAGGAAAATTAGGAGTTGAAACAACTTCATTTTTAGCAATTCTTGGAGCTGCTGGTTTAGCTATTGGTCTTGCTTTAAAAGACTCTTTAGGAAATTTTGCTTCAGGTGTTATGATAATCTTGTTTAAACCTTTTAAAGTTGATGATACAGTGACAGCAGGTGGAGTTACGGGAACAGTAAAAGAAGTTGGTATTTTTAATTCTATATTTGTAACTGCTGATAATCAGAAAATTATTGTTCCAAATGGCGCAATAACATCAGGTTCAATTACAAATGTAAATGCTTATGAAACTAGAAGAATTGATTTGATTATTGGTATTGGTTATAAGGATGATATTAAAAAAGCGAAAGAAGTATTAACAAATGTTGCGACCTCTAATGAAAAAATTTTAGTTGATAAAGGAATTTCAGTTGTAGTTTCAGAACTTGCAACATCATCTGTGAATTTTACGATAAATGTTTGGGTTAAAACATCTGATTATTCAGAAGTTAAATTTTATTTATTAGAAAATATCAAACTTTCATTTGATAACGAAGGAATTTCTATTCCGTATCCTCAACAAGATGTACACCACTATAACAAAATTTAAAATACCATCTATCTTAGAAGATATTTTAAAAGATCTACAAAAAATTGGAGCAACTCCAATTTTAGTAGGTGGTTGTGTTCGTGATTACTTTTTAAATATTCCAGTTAAAGATTATGATGTAGAAATCTTTGGAATAGACTGCATTCAAACAATAGAAAAATCTTTACAAAAATTTGGTAGCGTTAAATTGGTTGGAAAGTCATTTGGAGTTTTAACTCTAAGAGTTAATAAATATGATTTTGATTTTGCACTTCCACGAACTGAAACAAAAATAGGTTTATCTCATCAAGATTTTGAAGTAATAACAAACGCTAGTTTAAGTTTTAAAGAAGCAGCTATAAGAAGAGATTTTACTATAAATGCAATTGGCTATGATTTTTTTAAAGAAGAATTCATTGACCCTTTTGATGGAATAGAAGACTTAAAAACTAAAACCATAAAACATATAAATGACAAAACTTTTATAGAAGATTCTTTGAGAGTTTATCGAGCTGTTGCATTTGCTTCAAGATTTAATTTTAAAATAGAAGAAAAAACAAAAGAACTTTGTAAACAAATAGTTTTAAAAAATGAGTTAAAATATTTACCAAAAGAGAGAGTTTATGAAGAGTTTAAAAAGCTTTTTTTAAAATCATCTAAACCCTCAATTGGTTTTGAACTAATGAGAGAGTTAGGAATTCTAAAATATTTTTCAGAATTACAAGCTTTAATAAACTGTATTCAAGAACCTGAATATCATCCTGAAGGTGATGTTTGGGTTCATACAATGATGGCATTAGATGAAATGGCAAGAATTTTAAAAGAAGAAAATATAGAAAATGATTATAAGGAACTTTATCTTTTTTATAGTATTTTATGCCATGATTTTGGTAAGCCTTTTTGTACAGAAGAGATAAATGGTAAAATTACTTCTCATAAACATGAAAGTTTAGGAATAGAGCCAACAATTAGCTTTTTATCTAAAATTACAAATGAAAAAAAATTTATAGAGATTGTTTGTTCTTTGGTGAAAAATCATTTAGCGCCTTTTCAATTATATAAAACAGAATCATCTTTAAAAGCTGTAAAAAGATTGTCTTTGAAAGTAAATATTGAAGATTTATGTTTAGTTTGTTTAGCTGATTGTTTAGGTAGAACCATACAAGATAAAGAAAAATGCCCAAAAGCAACTTCATGGCTTTTAACTAAAGCAAAAGAATTAGATATTCATAATGAGCCAATCAAACCAATAATTCAAGGAAGAGATTTAATTAAACTCGGATTTAAACCAAGTAATAAATTTAAAGAAATTTTAGAATTTGCTTTTGATTTACAATTGGATGAGCATTTAGAAAAAGAAATAATCATAAAAAAAATTATTGAAAGATATTAAAATAATTTATTTAAGCTAAATTTAAAATAAAAATAATAAAATATGCTCAACTTTAAAAGGAGAAAATATGAAAAGAATTATTACAATGTTAGCAGTTGCTGGATTAACAGCATCACTTTATGCAAACGAAAATACAGGTTGTGGATTAGGTTCACTTATAATTAAAAATCAAAGTACGACGGCACTACAAGTATTAGCTGCGACTACAAATGGAACTTCAGGAAATCAAACTTTTGGTATTACAAGTGGTACATCAAATTGTGCTAAACCAAATAATTTCGTATCAAATGATAAATTAAATAGATTTGTTTCTGAAAATATGGATGAATTAGCAATGGATATTTCATCAGGTAAAGGTGAAACTTTATCAACAGTTGCAAAACTTATGAATGTTGAAAATACTCCTGAATTTTCTGCTAAATTACAAGCAAATTTTTCAACTATTTACTCAAGTGAAAATGTAACTTCAGCTACAGTTATTGATTCAATTGCTAAATATATGTAATTTCTTTAATAGAAAAAGTAAGTATTTTTTACTTACTCTTCTATTTTCTACTCTTTGTTTTTCTTCTTCAACTACAGATTTTTTTATTGAACAAATAAAACTATATGAAAATCCATATTGGTCAAAATTATTACATTATACAAATGGCAAAAGTGAAATAGATTCAGATAACTTTTTTATATCAAAAGATGGTAAAACTGATTTAAAAAAAGAGTTATTTGAGACTATAAACTCATTAAAAAACGGGGAAAATGATATTTTATGTAGGTTTCCATTAAGAGTTAAGTGGCTAAAAGAAAATATTCCATCTTTAGAAAAGGAAATTGTTATTTATCCTTGTGCTCAATTGGATGAATATATTTCTTCAATTGATGCAAAGTATGTGACAATGGTTTTTCCAACAGCTCATATAAATTCACCAGCATCAATGTACGGACATACTTTTTTAAGAGTTTCTTCCAATGAAGATACTCCTTTAATATCAAATGCAATAAATTTTGCCGCAAAAACAGATGATACAAATGGATTTATTTTTGCTTACAAAGGTTTATTTGGCGAATATGAAGGAAGATATTCAATTTTGCCTTATTATGAAAAAATCAAAGAATATAATAATTTAGAACAAAGAGATATTTGGGAGTATGATTTAGATTTAACGCAAGAGCAAATAGATAGATTGGTTTTACATGCTTTTGAGTTAAAAGATTCATATTCTGATTATTTCTTTTTTAAAGAAAATTGTTCTTATAATATTTTGTGGTTATTAGAAGTTTCAAGAAATGATTTAGATTTGGTTAGTCATTTTACTTTTAAAACTGTTCCTCTTGATTCTATTAAAATATTAAAATCATTTAATTTAATAAAAGATTCAAGGTTTCGTTATTCAAATATGGGAAAAATGAAAAATATTTTAGAGAAGAAAATAGAAAATAAAGAATATTTAAAAACTTTTATAAATGAGAATAAACCTTTAAATGAATCGTTGAGTATGGATGATAAAATATCATACTTAGATTTTAAGATTTTATATTTACAATATCAAAGAGCAAATAATCAATATGATAAAAAAGAATATTTAAATAAATATTTGCAATTATTAAAAGAAAGAAGTTCTTATAATAAAGCTTCTTCTTATGATATAAAAACTCCATTTAACCCTTTAGATTCTCATGATTCTGCTAAAGTATCATTTTTTTATGATTCGACTGATAGTTTTGAATTAGGACTAAAACCAGTTTATACTGATATTTATGACATAAGTGACGGTTATTTGGAAGGTGCTTACATTGATTTTTTTGATTTAAATATCAAAAAAAACAAAGATGAAAAGATTAAACTAGATAAATTTACTCTTTTAAAAATAAACTCATTAGCCCAACAAGATATGATTTTTAAGCCATTTTCTTGGGGAATCGATTTAGGATATGAACATTTTAAAGATCAAAATGATTATTTAAAAATAAAACCAGAAACAGGGCTTACTTTTGGAAATGAGAAGAATTTTATTTATACTATGATTGGTTCAAATCTTTATTATAAAAATAGTGATCAGTTATATTCTGTTGGAACATCTATTGGATTTATAACAAATCAATTTGAGGATATAAAACTAGGAATTAAATGCTCTTATGATAAATATAATAAAAGCCTTGAAAACAATGAAGTTGAAATATTTGCAACTTATAAAATGGAGCGAAATGTAGCATTAAATATAAAATATATAAATGATGATTTATATAAAGATAATAAAGAACGAATAAAAGCTGGAATTTTTTACTATTTTTAAAAGATTAAAGAGAATTCTCTTTAATCTTTTATGGTCTATAAATCCTGTTTGAACTACCATTTGCAATATGATAGATATTTACATCATATCTTTTAGAGTAATATTTAAGTAATAAATGTTGTAGTGTTGGCTCAATAGATGGGGTAAACCAAGCATTATTTGATATTGCAATCATATATTCTGTATCACCTAAATTCTCAAATATTTTATCTGTTGTTGCTTCATAACAAATTGCATTTCTAAATTTTTCACCTTTTATTGTAAAATCAGTTGCTTTACTAGCTTTTGAATAATCTTGCGCCCCATTATAAAAAACTTTATTTATTAAATCAACAAAAAATTTTGGAAAAGGGATTTCTTCTCCAAAAGGAACTAAAACAACTTTTTTAGCAACTTGTACAACGCCATTACTAAAATGATAAGAAGCATTATAAATTTGGTCATTTTCTATATATATAGCGCCCGTAATAATATCAATCTTAGTAGATAATTCTTTTAGTTTTTGAAATAAAATTTCATTCCTATTTAATGGTGTTGTAAATGCAGTTTCTGGTAAAATTACTAAATCTTTATTTTGGCTTATTGCATAATATATTTCATCAAAATTTTGTTGTTCAAGGGTTGGTTTATATCGTTTGTCCCATCTTAGATTTTGATTTACATTCATTTGTGGCATATAAATTTTAGCATTAGGATTTTGAATATAATGACCTTTTGGGAAAGATAAAGCAAATAAAAGAGGAATAATTCCCAAAATCTTGAATCTTTTTAGTTTTATAATAAAATAAAAAGAAATTAGAACCAAAATAAAACTAAGTTTATCAATACCAATATAAGAATCAATAAAAATAAGTTCAAATTTCATCCAATTAAAACCAAAAGGAGCAAAAAAAGTAAAAGCAAAAATAGCTAATATTCTAAATGTTAATCTATCAAATAATGCAAAAAGATAAAAAATTACTCCAAAAACAATTCCAATACAGATTAAAATAACAGGAGTTAAATATACTAAATCATAGTATTGTAAACTAACAGCCATCCACCAACACCATAAAATTCCTGTCATAAATCCACTAATAAATAGAGCTTTTTTAGGAATAATTAATAAAAAATACAAAGCAAATAGTGCTACAATTGTATTTAAAAATTTGATTTCTATATTGAAATAACTCAAATAAATAAAAGTACTTAATAAAATTGAGCTGATGAAGCCTTTTATTATGAAGTTTTTGTTAGAATAATCGCGTTTTAGTAAAAACATAATAAACTACTTCTTAAAAGGAAATTTGATGAATACAGATTTAATAAGCTCATTGCTACCTCTAGTTGCATTATTTGCAATTTTTTACTTTTTAATTATCCGACCACAACAAAAACAAGCGAAAGCTCATAAAGATATGGTTGCTAATTTGAAAAAAGGTGACAAAATTGTAACAAATGGTGGCTTAATTGTAGAGGTTGCAAAAGTAGAAGATACTTATTTTGTAGTAAAAAACAGTGATAATACTGAAATGAAACTTATCAAAGAGTTTGTTGCTAAACTTTTAGTAGAATAATTATCTTCAAAATCTATAAGGTATGTAATTTTACATATCTTATTTACTTCAAATTTAAAACCTAAACTAAGGAAAAAAATTGAAATTTTTTAATTATAGACTTGTACTATTCCTATTATGTATGATTTTTGGTGTTGTTTTCTCAATTCCATCTTTATTACAAACAAATACAGGAAAAAAAATGGCATTAGGGCTTGATTTACAAGGTGGATTACACATGCTTTTAGGTGTTAATACACACGAAGCAGTCGGTTCTAAGATTAAATCAATTGCTACAACCGTAAAATATTTTTCAGATGATGAAGAGTTGTTAATCGACGGATTGTTAATAAATGAAGATAATGTTTCGTTTAGTGTATTAGATGCAGATGAAATACCAAAAATTGATACGATGTTAAGTGGTATAAAAGGGCTAGCTATTACAAAAAGTGGCTTAGAATATACTATAAAATTAACACCTGAAGATATTATCAAAACTAAAGATTTAGCAGTTGCACAAGCTGTTGAAACAATTAGAAATAGACTTGATCAATTTGGATTGTCTGAACCTAATGTTGTAAGACAAGGTGAAAGTGATATTGTCGTAGAATTACCAGGGATTAAAACAGCAGAAGATGAAAAAGCAGCAAAAGAGCTTATTTCTAAACCTGCAAATCTTGAATTAATGGCAATTGACGAAGATAAAAATGATCAAGTTAATAACATGACAAATTCACAAGCTTCTTCTTATGGAGATGTTATTTTAGAAGATACAAAAAATCCAAATTTAAGATATCTTGTAAAAGAGATTCCAATTTTAAATGGATCTCAAGTAATTGATGCACAAGTTGCATTCGATAAATCAAATCAAGCAATTATCAATTTTACATTAAATTCGACGGGTGCTAGAATCTTTGGAGAATTTACTTCTAAAAATATTGGAAAAAGATTAGCAGTAGTTTTAGATGGAAAAGTTTATTCAGCACCAAATATTAGAGAGAGAATTGGTGGTGGAAGTGGACAAATTTCAGGTGGATTTACAGTTGCTGAAGCTGGAAATGTTGCAATTGCTTTAAGAAGTGGTGCATTACCTGCAACTGTTACTTTACTTGAAAAAAGAAGTGTTGGACCGTCTTTGGGAGCTGATTCAATTAGAGCTTCATCAATTGCTTTAGTATCAGGGTTTTTGTTAGTTTTTGGATTTATGATTGTTTATTATAATGGCGCTGGAATTGTTGCAAATGTTGCATTAATTGCAAATGTTTTTTTAATAATTGCAATAATGGCAATGTTTGGAGCGACATTAACACTCCCTGGAATGGCAGGAATTCTTTTAACAATAGGTATGGCTGTTGATGCGAATATTATTATAATCGAAAGAATTAGGGAAATATTAAGAGAAGGTGCATCAATTCCAAAAGCAATAGAAGATGGATATTTAAATGCAATTAGAGCAATTGTTGACTCGAATGTTACTACTTTATTAGTGGCAGTTGTTTTATATGTTTATGGAACAGGTCCTATAAAAGGATTTGCAGTAACAATATCTATTGGGATTATTACTTCAATGATAACTGGAATTTTAGGAACACACGGTATTTATCAGGCATTACTTGCAAGAGGTGTTAAAACAAAAAATACATATACGTGGTTTGGAGCTAAATAATGGAAATTTTTAAAACAAATAAAACTTATGGATTTATGGCAAAGAGAATACCACTTACGGCGGTTTCTGCAATATTAATAATTATTTCACTATTTTCTCTTTTTACTAAGGGATTAAATTTTGGTATTGATTTTGCAGGTGGAACAGTAATTCAAATAAAATATGATAAAGAAGCCCCAATTTCCGATATTAGAAATATTTTAAAAGAGACTAGCCATTCAAACGCAGCAATTACTAAATTTGGAAGTGATCAAGAGATAATTATTAGAATTACAGGTAGTAATAGTAGTTTAGGTAATGATATTGGTGAAGAACTAAAAACAACTTTAGCAAATACTGGTAATTTTGAAATTAGAAGAGTTGATATGGTTGGTGCAAAAGTTGGTGGTGAACTTGCTGAAAAAGGTTTAATGTCGCTTCTTTTATCTTTTATTGGAATCATTATTTACGTATCTTTTAGATTTAATTGGAAATTTGCACTTGTTTCTTTGCTTGCATTAGTTCATGATGTTATTATTGCAATTGGTGCTGTTTCTTTATTTAATGTAGAAGTAAATTTAGATATATTAGCAGCAATTTTAACACTCTTAGGTTACTCATTAAATGATACAATTATTATTTTTGATAGAATCAGAGAAGTTATTCAAACTACTAAAGAAGATGATCTAGAGAAATTAATTGATGATTCAGTTAGTAGAACTTTACCAAGAACGGTATTAACATCATTAACAGTATTTTTTACAGTTTTAACTCTTTATTTATTTGGTGGAGAAATAATAAATGGATTCGCCTTTACTATGCTGGTTGGGGTAATCGTAGGTACATATTCTTCTATCTTTGTTGCTTCATCTTTCTTAGTTAATTTTAGATTCTCGATTGTAGATTATCGTGCAAAAGAAGTTGAGATAATTAGAGTTAAAAAAGAAAAAGCTAAAAATAGAGCTATGTTCGAACAAGGTACACTTTAATATTTGCTAGTTTATAAATATAATTATGTTTTTATAAAGGGGAGAGTCTTTTGACTTTCTCCTTTTTTTTTGATTTAATTTTTGTTAGAGTTTTGAGAGCTATTTATGGTGATGCTTTTTGAAACACTGTGAATTTTTTTTATAATGTATGTAGATGAAGCAATAAATTTCGGGACATTAATTTATCAATTAATCATGTTAATAAGACAAAATACAAGAAGAAATAGGATTATAAAAATATTCAAAAGAACCATAAAAAGCAATTATTTATCATTCTTTAGCTAAAATAGTAGTCTTAACAAAAGCAAAAATTATAAAAGGATAAAAATGGATTGGGGTAAAGTAACCTATATTTTCTTTTCACTAATGTCTTTAACTACAACTGCTGGTTTTTTATATGAACCAAATGCTATTGCACTATTTATTGCAGCAGGAGTTAATGTAATCTCTACAATATTAAAACTTGGAGTTAAAAATCTACTTGCAGCTGAATTATTAGCTAGTTCGTTGGTTGCTGATTTACACCTGATTCCTGCATTTATGGTACTTACATTTTCAAATGATTTACCTTTAGCAATTTCTTTAGCGATTGGTGCCGTTGTTGCTAATATTTTTTCAATTGCTTTAGCTTTAATTGAAAGTTCAAAAAGTCAAAATAAGGATGAGTTTTAATGGAATATATTTCAAAAGAGATTGAAAAGAAATGGCAAAATTTTTGGACTGAAAACCAATCTTTTGAACCAAGTGATGATCAAACAAAAGAAAAAAAATATATTTTAAGTATGTTCCCATACCCAAGTGGAAGAATTCACATGGGACATGTGAGAAACTATTGTCTAGGAGATGCTTTTGCTAGACATTTTAGAAAATCTAATTTTAATGTTTTACATCCGATTGGTTGGGATAGTTTTGGAATGCCAGCTGAAAATGCAGCAATAAAACACAAACTCCATCCAAAAAAATGGACTTATGAAAATATTGATTATATGAGAGATGAATTAAAAGCTTTAGGTTTATCTTTTTCACAAACTAGAGAATTTGCAACTAGTGATGAACTTTATACAAAATGGGAACAAGAATTTATCATCAAAATGTATGAAGCTGGAATAATTTATAGAAAATCTGCAACAGTAAACTGGTGCCCACATGACTTAACAGTTTTAGCAAACGAACAACTTGAAGATGGTTGTTGTTGGAGATGTGGAACTGAAGTTGTTCAAAAAGAGATGCCAGGATATTATGTAGGAATTACAAAATATGCTCAAGAATTGCTTGATGATTTAGAATTACTAAAAAATGATTGGCCAAGTCAAGTTTTAACTATGCAAGAAAATTGGATAGGAAGAAGTGAAGGGTTGGAGTTTAAATTTGAATTATCTGTTGAGTCAAAAGCAAAATTAGAGAGACAATTTACTAAATATCTTGTGTTTACAACGAGACCTGATACTATTTATGGGGTTTCATATTCAGCACTTGCACCTGAGCATCCAATTGTAAAGTATATGGTTGAAAATAATCTTTTACCACAAAAAAAGATAAATGCAATAAAAGAGATGCAAAAAGTTACAGAGCGAGATAGGGCAACACAAGAGAAAGAAGGTGTTTCTTTAGAAATTGATGTTATGCATCCTTTAACAGGGGCGGGAATTCCTGTTTGGGTAGCTAATTTTGTTTTAGCATCTTATGGTGGTGGTGCAGTTATGGCAGTTCCTGCTCATGACCAAAGGGATTTTGAATTTGCAAAAAAATATGATTTGCCAATTAAACAAGTAATTGTTGGTATAGATGGTGTAATTGCAAAACAAACAGAAGCATATACAGCAGAAGGTAAACTAATAGATAGTGAAGGATTTACAGGTTTAGCAAATACAAAAGCTAAAAAAGCAATTATTTATCACTTTGAACAAAACTCATTAGGTGTAAAACAAGTTAACTTTAAACTAAGAGATTGGGGAGTTTCAAGACAAAGATATTGGGGTGCTCCAATTCCTTTTGTACATTGTCCTGATTGTGGATTAGTTCCTGAAAAAACTGAAAATTTACCAATTGCATTACCTGAAGATGTTGAAATTACAGGTGAAGGAAATCCCCTTGATAGTCATCCAACATGGAAACATTGTTCTTGTCCAAAATGTGGAAAACCAGCTATTAGAGAAACAGATACTTTAGATACATTTGTTCAATCTTCTTGGTATTTTTTAAGATATGCAACAAATCCAAAATCTTGGAATGAAGTTGGTATTTCAAAATCAGATAGTGATTATTGGATGGATGTTGATCAATATATTGGTGGAATTGAACATGCGATTTTACACCTTTTATATGCTAGATTTTTTACAAAAGTATTAAATGATTTAGGTTATACAAATTCAAGAGAACCATTTAAAAGACTACTTACTCAAGGTATGGTTTTAAAAGATGGGGCAAAAATGTCTAAGTCTAAAGGAAATGTTGTAGATCCAGATTTAATAGTTGAAAAATATGGAGCAGATACAGCAAGACTATTTATGATGTTCGCTGCACCTCCTACAAAAGAGCTTGAATGGAATGATAGTGCTGTTGATGGGGCATATAGATTTATTAAAAAATTCTATGAAAGAGCTGCAAATGTAACTCATAATGGTTTAGAAACTTTTGCTACTCTTGATCATTCAACTTTGAATAAAGATGAAAAAGAAGCAAGAAAAAAAGTATATGATGCTTTAATAAAATCAAATGAAGTATTTAATAAAACTTATACTTTTAATACTTTAATTGCTTCTTGTATGGAAGCTTTAAATGCTTTACAAGTTCAAAAAAATGAAGCTATTTGGGCTGAGGGTTATTATATTTTAACTAATATTTTAGAACCAATAATTCCTCATGCTTGTTGGGAATTATCAAAACAGTTATTTAATCTTGAGAATTTCAATAAAGAACTTATTGTAAAAGAAGAAGTTTTTACTTTTGATTCTATTATTTTAGCCGTAACTGTTAATGGTAAAAAAAGGTGTGAGATTGAAGTTGCTCCTGATACTTCGAAAGAAGAGATTTTAGTACTTGCAAAAATAGCAGCTGCTAAATGGTTGGGTGAGAGTGAGTTATTAAAAGAGATAGTTGTTCCAAATAAACTTGTGAACTTTGTAATAAAAGGATAAAACTATTATGAATATTTTAAAAAAAGTACTATTTGTGCTTTTTACTTTTACTATTTCATTTTCAATATTGGGTTGTGGATACAAACCTGCAACTTATTATGCAAAAGAAGAGATTTCAGGAAAAGTATTTCTAAAAGTTACTATTGATTTAGTAGATCCACAAAATTCTGTTTTAATAAAAGATGAAATAAACAAGTTATTAATACAAAAATTAGATGCTAATCTTGTAGATAAAGAATCTTTGGCAGATACTGTTATGAATGTTGTAGTAAATAGTGTTAGTATGCAAACTTTACAATATGATGAATCAGGATATAATAAATTATATAGAGCAGTTGTAGTTATTAATGTTTCTTATTTTAAGAAAAGTGATAACAAAAGAAAATCATTTACAGTTGATGGAGATTATAACTTTTCAGTAGATAATGGTACCTCAATAAATGATACTCAAAGATTTAATGCTATTCAAAAAGCTTCAGATAAAGCTGTTGAAGAAGTATTATCAAAAATTGCAGTAGCTTCGTTTAAAAAATAGATGTTAGTAGATTTTAAAAAAGCAAACTTAGAAGAATTTTTGAAATATAAAACTCTTTATTATGACAAGATAGATTTTACTGTTGTAAAGTCTTCTTGGGATAAACTATCAAAAAAAATAAAACTTCCTTTTGTAATTCATATTGTTGGAACTAATGGCAAAGGAAGTACTGGAAGATTTTTAGCTCACTATTTACACAAAATTGATTTTAAAGTATTACACTATAGCTCTCCACATATTATGAAATTTAATGAAAGAATTTGGATAAATGGTTTTGACGTTAGTGATGAAAATTTAGAAATTGCACATCAATTTTTACAAAATTTATTTGAAATAGAACTTTTAGAAAAATTAACATATTTTGAATATACAACTCTTTTGGCTTTTTATTTATCAAAAGATTTTGATTATTTAGTTTTAGAAGCTGGTCTTGGTGGGGAATTTGATGCTACAAATGTGGTTGAAAATAATCTGTCATTAATTACAACTATTGGACTTGACCATCAAAGTTTTTTAGGAAATACTGTTGAAGAAATAGCAGCTACAAAAATGCGTTCAGTTGATAATAAAATGCTTATTGGTTATCAAGTTTTTCCTGAAGTTGTTCAAACTGCTTTTAAAGTAAAAGAGCAAATTTTAAAAGAGAGAAATAAAAATATAGAGATTATTGAAGTAAAAGATTTTGAAAAGTATCCTATAAATGATAAGTTTGCTTCGTACTTAAAAAGAAATTTACACCTTGTAATCGCTTGTTTAAATGAGTTAAAAATTCCTATAAATTTAGAACTTTTTGATGATGTTCTACTTTTTGGAAGATGTCAAAAAATAGCTTTTAATATCACCATTGATGTGGGACACAATCCTTTGGCAGCAATGGTTATTGCAAAAGAATTTGAAAATAAAAAAATCACTTTGATATATAACTCTTATGCTGATAAAGATTATGTTGAAGTTTTAAAAATATTAAAACCAATTATAAAAGAGCTTGTAATAATTGAATTAGATGATAAAAGAGTTGTAAAAAAAGAAGAATTATTAAAAATTATCAAACAATTAAATATAACAAATAAAGAGACAATAAAAATAGAAGAAAATGAAGAGTATTTAGTTTTTGGTTCATTTTTAGTTGTTGAAAAGTTCTTATCTTTGATTGGTTACAATGAAAACTCTTGAAAAAGAACTAGAAAATCTTTATATTCAAAAAAATAAAATTGAAGATGAAATAGAACTTTTAAAAGAAAAAATAAAGATTGAAAAAGAAAAAGTAGTTTTAAAAAAAGATTTTACAAAAGACGAAAAAATAGAACTTTTTAAATCTTTATTTGTTGGTCGTTTTGATATTTATGCAAAAAAATGGATTAGTCGTGATGGAAATAAACAAGGATTCTATCCTGTAACTGCCACTTTCCAAGGTGAAGATTATCTTCCTTTGACAAATAAAGATATTGAAGAGCATTTAAGAGGAAATATTTTTTTAGCAACTTATTGTATAAACTTGCAGAATATTTCTAAATTTATTGTTTTTGAAATTCTTGATGAGGATAAATATAAACTTCAAATAACTCTAAACTCTCTAAATATAAATGCTTATTACGAACTAAATTCTTATAATGCAATTTTTGTTTGGATATTTTTGCAAGATGAACTTCCTTCAAAAATAGTTTTTAATTTTGCGCAGTTTATTTTAAAAAAAGCAAATATAAGTGCAAAAATTTATCCAAATAAAGAGTTTGCAACAAAAGAGAGTTTGGGAAATAGCCTTGAACTTCCACTTCATTTAAAATTTAGAGATAAAAATAAAACAGTATTTATAGATGTAAATACAAATAAAATTTATGAAGATCAATGGATGGTTTTAAATTCTGTGCAAAAGGTTTCAAAACAGATAGTTTATAGTTTTAATGAAAATTCAGACTCTGTAAATTATGAAAAAGATTTTGAAAAAATAAGTTTTCCAACACAAAAATTAGAGATTGTTTTATATGATTTTATCTATATTCCAACTTTGAATTTATCAAAATCATTTTTAAATAAATTAAAATCATTTGCAACCTTTGAAAATCCTCAAATAAAAATTCTTTTGAATTTGAGAAAACCACTTTATAATACTCCAAAATATATAAAATCATTTGATGAAGATGAAAAATATTTGATGTTACCGCGAGGTTTAAAAGAAAAAATTGTAGATTTTTTTAATGCAAATGCAGTTAATTTTTCTTTTATTGATAGAAGACATTTTAAAGAAATCCAAACTAAAAAAGTAACTTTTACTTTAAGACCTGAACAAAGTGATGCAATAAAAGAGATTAAAAAAACAGATTTTTCAATTTGTGTGGCACCTCCTGGATTTGGGAAAACATTACTTGGTGCTAAAATCTTTGAACAAAGAACATGTACAACTATGATTGTTGTAAATAAAAATATGCTTTTAAATCAATGGATCGAGCGATTTGTTGATTATTTTGGATATGACAAAAAAGATATTGGATATTTAGGAAAAGGTCATAATAAATTAAATGGAATAATTGATGTGGCAACAATGCAGAGTCTAAAAAATGGCCCTGAAATAATAAATAATTATTCTTTTGTAATAGTTGACGAATGCCATCATATTCCTGCAATTACTTTTGAGCAAATTATTAAAAATTTTAAAGGTAAATATATCTTAGGTTTAAGTGCAACTCCAAATAGAAAAGATGATTTGCAACCTATTTTATATCAGCAATTAGGTGAAATTTCTTATGAATATAAGAAAAAAAGAACGCATACTAATAAACTGCAAATAATACGAACAGATTTTGAAAGTAGTGCTGATAACTACTCTACAATTATAAATGAGTTATGTTTAGATGAAAATAGAAATAATTTAATAATACAAGCAATAAAAACTAATATTCAAAGAAAAATTTTAGTTTTAACCGATAGAATAGAGCATATAAACATTTTAGAAAATCTTTTGCAAAAAAATAATATTGATTATGTTTGTGTTCATGGAAGTTTGAATAAAAAAGAACAAGTAGAGAATATGGCATTAGTAAATACTAAGTCATTGATAATTGCAACAACTTCATATTTTGGTGAAGGAATTGATTTCCCCCATTTAAATACGATTATGTTTGTAACTCCAATTTCATATTATGGAAGACTTGTTCAATATCTTGGACGAATAGGACGAGGAAATCAAGAGTGTTTAGCCATTGATTTTTTAGATTCAAAAAATGCAATGTTAAACTCAGCCTATAAAAAAAGGTTAGAGGGATACAAACAAATGCATTATAAATAAATTAATAAAGGAATTAAATGTTAGGAATTATCGTTGCAACAACACTTATTACTCTAGTTTTAAATCTAATATTAAAAAAAGTACAATTACCAACAATTATTGGATATATTTTAACAGGTACGATTATCGCCTATACTTTTAATTTGCATTCAGCTGCTGACAATCATCAATTAAAAGAGATTGCAGAGTTTGGTGTAGTTTTTTTAATGTTTACAATAGGTTTAGAATTTTCTTTAAATCATTTAAAGAAAATGAGAAGAGAAGTGTTTTTTACAGGAACTTTACAAATAGTAATAACAACAATTTTTGTATATTTAATTGCAAGATTCGTAATAGGTTTTAATACTCAAACAGCTTTAATAATTGGAACAGTTTTATCTTTATCTTCAACAGCAATTGTTTTAAAAACTTTTAATGAAACAAAAGAAATAAACAAACCTCATGGACGAAGAGTTTTAGGAATTTTAATTATGCAAGATATTGCAGTTATTCCTATTTTATTAATGATTTCATTTTTTTCAATGACAGAAGAAGGAGCATTGGTTTTCACTATTGGGAAAACTATTTTAGCGGCGGTTGTATTATTAGCTTTATTATATTTTAGTGGTAGATATTTATTAGAACCATTTTTAAGATATGTATCTTCTACAAAATCTGATGAACTATTTGTAGCTTCAGTTTTACTTTTAGCTGTGGGATCTGCATATTTAGCATACTATTTTGGGTTTTCATATTCTCTTGGAGCATTTATTGCAGGTATGATGATTTCAGAAACTAAATTTAAACATCAAGTTGAAGCTGACCTTATTCCTTTTAGAAATATACTTTTAGGAGTATTTTTCATAACAGTTGGGTTACAGATAAATTTTAAAGTAATTTTTGAATATGCTTGGATTATTGCAATCTTATTGCCATTAATAATGGGATTAAAATTTATAGTAATTTATACTCTTGTAAGATATGAAGATAATAAAAGAGTAGCTTTTAAAACAGCACTTTCTTTGATTCAAATAGGTGAATTTTCATTGGCTATTCTAGAATTAGCAAGAAGTCAAAATTTAATTGATATAACATATTCTCAAATATTAATAGTAACAATTGTAATATCAATGATTTTAACACCGATTATTTTAAAAAATCTTTCAAAAGCAACTGCTAGATTAATTCCTGAAGATGTTATGATGATAACAAATACATATAATATTGCAAAAGATACAGAAAATCATGTTGTTGTATTAGGGTATGGAAGATTTGGTCAAGCAATAGTAGAAGAGCTAAAAACATTTGGTCAAAATTACGTTATTTTGGAGCATAATGTAAAGTTTTATCAAATAGGAAAAGATAAAGGAGAACCTATAGTTTTTGGAAATGCTGCACAAAGACACATTTTAAATTCAATAAATATTAAAAAAGCATCTGCTGTAATAGTTGCTGTTAATAACCCTGAAATCCTATATCTTATTTGTCAAGCAGTTAATGATTTAACACACAATAGCAAAACAATTGTAACAGTTACAACAGATGCAGAAAAAGACGCATTAAAAGGTTTACATTTAAAACATGTTATTGTAGAAACAAAACAAATAGCAAGGGCCGTTGTTGATGAAATTATGTATTGTAGGCTTTCATAACTAAAGATTAATTTCTTTAGTTATGGTTTTAATTTTTGTTATTTTATTTGATAAACAATAGGTACAGTTATTTCCCAATAGTTTTTATTTAACTCTTTTGGAATAGGTTCAATAGTCGAAATATCAACAAAAATTTTTAATGCAGCTTCATCTAATTTCTCAAAATCTGAACTTTTACTAATTTTTATATTTGTTATTTGACCATCTTTTGAAATAGTAAATGTTACATAAACTTTTCCTTTTTGATTTAATCTTTTAGCACTATTTGGATAAACCTTATTTTTCTCAATTTTAGCTCTTAGTTGAGATAAATATAAAGCTTCAATATTTTCTATTTCACTTGTATTTAGTTGATTAGGTAGTTCCTTTGAAATGGGCGTATTTTCTAAGGGTTTTGTATTTTGTATAACTTCAATCTTTGGTTCTTCCATGGTTTTTTCATATTCGCGCTTTTTTTGTTTATGTCTTTTTTCTTTTTTAGGTTTGTGAATTTTATTTTCAATAATTGGTTCAGGTATAACTTTTCCTTCAATAGGTTGCGATTCACTTTGTGGTATTGGTTCTTGTTGAGTTATTTTAATATGATTAAGAGAGATAATTTTTTCTTCTTTTTTTTCAGGAATAATTACAGAATCTGCAAAAACAAAAAAACAAAAAAATACGGCGATTAAATATAAAATTATAGTTATAAAAAATGAGTTTAAATATCTACTCATTTTTTTGTCACTATTGAAACATTTGAATAATTATGTTTTTTTAACATATCTAAAACTTGAACAAAAGATTCAAACTTTGTATTTTTATCTGTATTTATATGAATAGGAGTCTCTTTTGATGAAAGTAAAATCATTTTTTCTACTTCTTCTAAGATTTCTACTTTATTTTCATAAAGTATTTCCCCGTTTTCTTGAATAACAATAATTATTTCTTTATCTGGTTTTAAGTTATCTGCATTTGAAGCATTAGGCAAAGAAATAGGAATTATTCCTTTTGAAATAAATGTAGAAGTTAATAAAACTATTGCTAAAAGTACAAGTAAAACATCAATAAATGGTATAACATTTATTGAATCATATTTCTTCAGTTTCATATAAACTCTCCAAAACTTCAGCATATCTACTTAGAATATTATAAAATACCATAGAAATAATTGCTACAACCAAACCAACTGCTGTGGCTTTTAATGCAAGGGCTAAAGATGACATGATTTTAGCAGCTTCAATGTCTCCATTACTCATTGTCATAAATGTAAGCATAATTGCTAATACGGTTCCTAGTAGTCCAATATAAGGAGAATTTGAAGCAATAGTCCCTATAATTGTAAGATGTTTTGTTAATGCGACGTCTAAATGTTTTTTATTTTTATAAGAAGTTATGTTAATTTTTTTATAAAAGAAAATTCTTTCTATAAAAAACCAAACGGCAATAAAACTCATAAAAACAAGAAGTCCTATTACTCCATAGTCAACTGTATGTTTTAGAGTTTCTATATTCATATCCATTTTTGCGATCCTTTTTACATTTTATAAAGGGAATCATAATACAATATTGATAATAATTATCTTAATTGAAATATACACTTAATGTTTTGTTAAAGATTCATTAAAACAAATCATATACAATTACGATAATTAAATAAAGGAGCTTTTTTGAAGAAAATTATTATTCCTTCTTTACTTTGTTCTTTACTCCTTGCAAATGAGTTAGATATTTTGCAAAAAGACAAAAAAGAGTTAAGACAAATAGAAAAAGAAGTTATACAAAAAAAGTATGAAGGTGCAAAGGATGATTGGATTGGAACAATTAATCTAAATTCAGGATTAACAAGAAATCATTCTTTCTCTAAAGACAATGACTCTTTTAATAAAAGTATTTCAATTGGTTTCACACAAAGTGTGTATGAATCAGGTGGAATAGAATTTGGAATTAAACATGCAAATGATGAATTAACTTCAGAAATAATTGCATGGGAAAATGCAAATGTTGCAATTTTACAAACTATATATGAAACACTTTTAAATATAAAAAAACTAAAGCTTCAAATTGAACAAAGTGATTACTCATTAAAAAATAAAAATATTGAACTAATAATAAAAAGAATTCAATATGAAGCAGGGAAAGTAGATATTATTGATTTGAATAATGCAATTATGTCAAAAAATAATCAACAAAAAGAGAATATTTCTTTAAAAAATTCATTAAAAGATAAAGAGTATGAACTTTCAAAATATACAAGTTTAAAATCAAATGAGATAGAAATTATTGATTTTAAAATCATAAATAAAGATAAGTTTTTGAGAGATAACTTAAATATTAAATATGAAAATTCAAAAGTTGAATTACTCGATACAAGTTATAAGCAACTAAAAAGTACATATTTACCAAAAGTTAGTTTAAGTACAAGTGCTGGATATTCTAATAATGAAAATTTAACTACGAATGCAACAGGTGATGATGAACGAAATGGTTCAATTGGTTTAAATATGTCGATGCCTTTATTTGATATTACAAAAGATGCAAAACTTGAAAAATCAAAACTAGAAGTGTTAAAACAAAAAGTGAATGTAACTGATATAAAAAATGAGTTAGTTTATGAATATGAGCAAATTTTAGCTCAAATTAATACTTATGATGAGTATGAAAAAACAATAGATAGTAATTTAAAATTATATGATGATTTAATTATGGTTAATAAAAGTTCAAATTCTGCTGGAATGACTTCTGATTATGACTTAGAAGTTTTACAAAATACAAAAATTATAAATGAATATGATTTTCAAATAAATGATATTAATAAAAAACTTCAATACTCAAAATTATATTTTAAAACAAAGGCTGATATTTAATGGATACAAATTTACAAAATGAATTAAATAAATATTCAAATAAGAATTCAAATAAAAAATATTTTTTTATAATTTTTATAATTTTATTTTTAGGTTCAGGAATTTATTACTATTTTTTTATAAGTCAATCACAAAAAGTTGAGATTGATTCATATAATACAAAAAAAGTAACTCGTGGAGATTTATCTGTTATTGTTAGCGCAACAGGAATATTAAATCCAACAAATAGCGTAGAAATTGGGGTTGAAGTATCTGGAACAATAAAAGAGATTTATGTAGATTTTAATGATGAGGTTGAAGTAGGGCAACTTTTAGCTGTACTTGATACTAAAAAATTACAATCAGAAGTTGATGGACAAACAGCAAGTTTAGGTATTTCAAAAGCTAATTTAAAAGAGAGTGAAGTAAATGTAAGAAATAAAAAAACAGTTTATGATAGAACTTTAAAAATGTACAATAGTTCAGGTGGAAAATATCCAGCTGTAAATGAACTTGATGATGCAAGATTTGCTTATGAAAGTTCAGTTTCTTCTTTAGAAGCTTCAAAAGCAAAGGTTGAACAATCATCTTTTAGTTTAAATACTGCAAAACAAAATCTTGATAAAGCCTATGTAAAATCTTCTATAAAAGGAATAGTTTTAAATAGAGCTGTTGAAGTTGGACAAACATTGGCAGCTTCTATGAACGCCCCAAAACTTTTTACTTTAGCAAAAGATTTAACTCAAATGGATTTAATAGTAAGTATCGATGAATCAGATGTTGCTGATATAAAAAAAGGTTTAGATGTAACTTTTACTGTGGATGCGTATCCTAATAAAACTTTTAAAGGAAAAATAAAACAAGTAAGATTAAATCCAGTTGATGTAAATGGAGTTGTAACTTATGAAACAGTTGTTGTTGTTAATAATGAAGAATTACTTTTAAGACCTGGAATGACTGCAACTGCTCAAATAAATACAAAACAAAGTTTGGATAAATTGATGATTCCAAATACAGCTTTAAGATTTAAGCCAAAAATTCAATTAGAACAAAAATCAAATACAATGAATTTAGTTCAAGGTCCAAGACGACCACAAGGTGAAAATGTTTCAAAAGATTTAACTAAAAAGGAACTTTCTCATATATATATTTTAGAAAATAATCAACCTAAAAGAATTATGGTAAAAGTTTTAGAAACAGATGGAAAAACAACAACAGTTGAATCAAATGATTTAAAAGTTGATGATGAGTTGATTATTTCGCAAAAGAGCGATAATGCAAAGTAAAAAAACTATTATTGAATTCAAAAATATAGTTAAAACTTACGGTGTTGGTGATACCAAAACTTACGCCTTAAATGGAGTAAATCTTTCTATAAAAGAGGGTGAATTTGTAGCTATCATGGGAGCTAGTGGAAGTGGAAAATCAACAGCTATGAATATGATTGGTTGTTTAGACAAGCCAAGTAGTGGAGAATATTTATTTAATGGGATAAGTGTAGGTGATTTAAATAGAAATCAAATGGCACTTTTACGAAGAACTTATTTAGGATTTGTTTTTCAGAGTTTTAATCTTTTAGGAAGAACAAGTGCTTTAGAAAATGTTGAACTTCCTTTAGTTTATAGAAAAATCCCAGCTAAAGAAAGAAAAAAATTGGCTTTTGAAGCATTAAGTAAAGTCGGTCTTCAAAGTGTAGTTAATAATACTCCCGCACAACTTTCAGGTGGGCAACAACAACGAGTTGCAATTGCTAGAGCTATTGTTTCATCTCCTTTAGTTTTATTGGCAGATGAGCCAACAGGAAACCTTGATAGTATAAAAAGTATAGAAATTATGAATTTATTAAAACAGTTAAATGAAGATGAAAATATCACTGTAATTATGGTAACTCATGAAGAGGAGATGGCTGCTTTTGCAAATAGGATTATATATTTTAGAGATGGAAATATTGAAGATAGCTTAAAAAAAGGATTTAAATAATGATAATAAATGCTTTTTTACTCGCTTTAAAAGAGATAAGAAGAAATATCTTACGCTCTTTTTTAACTATTTTAGGAATAGTAATTGGAGTAGCTTCTGTGATTGCTATGGTAATGATTGGTGATGGAACAACTGCAAATGTAAAACAAAGTATTTCTAAACTTGGAACTAATATGTTAACTTTAAGAGTTGGTCAAGAAAGACGAGGACCACCAAAAGAAGATAATAGTGCAAAACCATTTACAGAAGGCGATATAAGTGCCATAAAAAATGAGGTACAAAATATAAAAGCAGTTGCTTCTGAAAATAATACACGGATAAATATTGTTTATGGAAATAAAAGTAATAGTGCTTCGGTGATTGGTACAAATAATGACTATTTTGTTATAAAAGATTGGGAAGTAACAGATGGAAGAATTTTTGATGAGAGTGAATTAAATAGTGGAAAATCTTCTTGTATTATAGGAACTACGATGGTTAAACAGCTTTTTGGTGAAGATAATCCTATTGGCACAAATATTAGGCTTAAAAATTTAAGTTGTAATGTAATTGGAGTTTTAAAATCAAAAGGTGCATCAGCTTTTGGTAGTGATCAAGATGAAATAATTATTGTTCCACTAAAAATGTTTCAACAAAAAATTAAAGGAGATAAGGATATCACATCAATTTTGATTTCAATCACATCTGGAAAATATATCGAAAATGCCAAAACTGAAATAACATCATTAATGCAAGAAAGAAGAAGTTTAAGAGTTGATGAACCTGATAATTTTCACATAAGAGATATGGAAGAAATGCTTTCAGCCATGACATCAACAACAAAAATGTTAACTTATCTTTTAGGTTCGATTGCCGGAATTTCATTGCTTGTTGGTGGAATTGGAATTATGAATATTATGCTTGTTTCTGTAACTGAAAGAACAAGAGAAATAGGGACAAGACTTGCAATTGGGGCTATGGAAAATGAAGTTTTATTACAATTTTTAGTTGAAGCAATTGTTTTATCAACATTGGGTGGAATTATAGGAATAATTTTAGGTTTAGCAATAGGTTTTGTTGCAGTTGATGTTATGGAATTAGCATTTATTATAAACAATCAAATAATAATGATATCTTTTTTCTTTTCAACTTTAATTGGAGTTGTTTTTGGATATTTTCCTGCTAGAAAAGCAGCAAGATTAAACCCTATTGATGCTTTGAGATATGAATAAATTTAGAATAAAATCTTTTCTATTATAGAGAAGATTTTATTTTGATTGAAGTAAATTAAATTTCTGGATTAGATACTCAATTTTTAGATTATGCGCGAGATTTAATGCACTGTTCCCTAAAAAATCCTCATGAAGAAAGTTTGCCCCATTATCAATTAAGTAATTTATACTATTTAATTTATTATATAAAACTGCATAAATAATGGGAGTAGAGTTTATATCATCTATTTCATTTAGGTTTACACCACAATTTCTAAGGCATTTTATAACTTTTACATTATCCTTATAAACAGCATAATTAATTGCTGATAAATTAGGTGAAACTTCTGTACTAATATTTAGGCGCATTAATTTTTCTATTGAAGAAATATTTCCTTTGTTTATTGCCCAAAATAAAGCATTTCTTCCTCTAAAATCTTTTGTATTTACATCAATAACTTTAAGAGATAATACTTCAAATAAAGTATCCCACTTATCTTCATTTATTAAAGTAAAAAAGATTTTATTTAACAGCTGTTCCTCTATATTGTTATTTAAAAAGATATTATTAGACATTTTAACTCCTTTATATTGATAATCAATATCATAATATAAAGAATCTTAAGTGAAGTTTAAATTTAGTCTATTTGAGGTTTTATTTTTTTAGATTTTTTTGGTTGATATAACATATGATGCCAAAGTGCAAAGCCACAAAATGCAACACCTGCAACAACATGAACTTTTTTAGCAACGCTATTTTTCATAAACATAGAAGTTACAACAGTAGCACCAAGTGTTGCTGTCATTCCAATTTTTGCAGTTTCTTTTTGCAGTTCTAAATCAAATTTCATCTCTTTCTTTCCTTTTTTTTCTTCGTTCCATTGTTCTTACAGTTTTATTTATCGTTTTCATAGTTAAAACAGCTGTTAATGCAGTTGCTAGTAATAATATTGGCATAGTATTCCTTTTGATAATAATTACCACAATTCTATCAGAAGAATCTTAAATAAAACTGATAACTATTATCATATTACTATCTTATATTAACACCTTTAATTGAATTAAACAATAATCCAATAGTAGTTCCATTATGTAAAACAGCTGTTACTATTGGAGAAAACACTCCAAATGTTGCACCTGCAAGGATACAAGAGTTTATTCCAACGGTTGCATTAAAGTTATTGTTAATCAAATTCATTGTTTTATTAGCATACTCTTTTGCTTCGACAACAGCCATAATATCATCTTTTAACAATGAAATATCAGCCGTTGCTTTTGCAATATCTGCACCTCTGCTCATTGAAATACCAACATGAGCTGATATAAGTGCTGGTGCATCATTAATTCCATCACCTACAAAAGCCACTTTTTTGCCTTCATTCATTAGCTCTTTTACTATTCTTGCTTTATCTTGGGGTAAAAGTTCTGCTCTTACTTCATTTATTCCTAATTCATCAGCTATCATTTTTGCTTTTTGTTTTGTATCACCTGTTAGCATAATGATATTTTTTACGCCTAATTTTTTTAGTTTTGAAATGGCTTCTTTTGAATTGTGTCTTAACTCGTCGGCTAAAGTAATAGTTCCTAAAAGTTTTCCGTTATAAGCTATATAAAGTAAAGTTCTTCCATCTCTTAAAGAATTTTCAATTTTATCTTTATGTTCAGTGAAATCAATCTTTTCATCATCTTCTAAAAAGTGGCGACTTCCAATAATTACAGATTTTCCTTTTACTTCTGTTTTTACTCCATGTGCCACTATAAATTCAACTTCTTCATGGTGCATGTGAACAAAACCTCTTTGTTTTGCTGCTTTTACAACAGCTTCTGCAACAGGATGAAAATAGTGTTCTTCAGTTGATGCAGTAAGATTTAAGAGTTCATCTTCACTCCATTTATCATCATAAGATTCCACACAAATTACTTCTAACTCTCCAGCTGTTAAAGTTCCTGTTTTATCAAAAACAAAAGTATCAGCATTACTCAAAGCTTCAATTGATTTTGCACCTTTTATCATAATTCCATTATGACCAGCTTTTGAAATAGTAGATTTAAAAGCAACAGGAGTTGCAAGTTTTAAAGCACAAGAATAATCAGCTTGTAAAATAGAAGCTACTCTTTCAAAATCTTTTGCAAAAATATATGAAATGGTTGCAAGTCCCAAAGTTACTGGAACTAATTTATTTGCTAGTTTATTTGCTTTTAATTGAACAGATGATTTTTCATTTAAAGAGTTTTCAATATAGTGTTTTATTCTTTGAGTTGCTGTGTTTGCTCCAACATTTTCAGCCCAAATCCTAAATCTTCCTTCTTCTACAATTGTTCCTGAAATTACTCTATCACCTCTATATCTTATTATTGGTTCAGCTTCTCCTGTCATTGAAACTTGATTTACGCTTCCCGTTCCCTCAACAATATGTCCATCCACAGGAATCGTATTTCCAATTCCAACTACTACAATATCACCAATTTCAATATTTTTACTTTTTACTAAGATTTCAGTGATTTTTCCATTTATTTTTTTTTCTATCCAAGCTTCTTCAACATTTGGTTTTGAAAGTTCTTTTAATAAATCATCACTTTTGTGAACAGTTGTTTCTTCAATATATTCACCAAGTTCAAGCATTGCATTTGTAGAGTTTGCAGCTAGATAATCTTTTCTATAAATAGAAATTGCAACAGCTGCACTTTCTAAAACTTTTGAAGTTAATCCTTCTTTTAATAACTCTTTTGAACCTTCAATTAACAATGGAATTGATGCACCTGTTGTAATTCCTGCTTTTAATAAATCATTTGTTATAAATCTTTCAGCAATTAACGCACTGGTTGCTCTAACCATTCCATTTATTGATGGTTCTTTACTTCCAACGCAAGATATACAAACAGCTGCAACATCGTCTTCGCAAGATTTTAATAAATCTTCAATAGTAAGTTTGTTTAAAATCTCTTCTATTTGTATACTTATATCTTTATGTAATTCAAAAATAATGCTAAATGCTTTTTTATTTATTCGTACACTTTTTATATCTTTTATTTTTTCAAAATAGTTTTTTAAGATATTTTCATCTATAAATTCATCTTTTAGTAAAAAATATTTGTATCTAGATCTTAGATTAGTTTGATGTACTTTAATAAATTTTTTATTCATAATTACTGTTCTTGATTAGCTTGCATTTGAGCTTTTGTATCTTCATATCTCTCTTTTAGCTCTTCAATTCCAGCACTAAAAAGTTCACTTCCTTTTCCAAAAGCTTTAAAAAGAGTATCTTGTGCATTTTTATTTGTAAGAAGATAAGTAACTGCAGCTCCTAATAATGCTCCTTTTATAAAATCACCACTTGTAAAAGTGCTTTGTGTTGGAATAGTTCCTTGTTGTGAATTTTGTAAAGGATTAAAGTTTTGATTAATATAAGGATTTTGATTTATATTAACACCTGATTGGTTATTCTTTGGTCTACTATTTTCAATATTTATATCATATTGAGCTGGTTGATTTTGATTATTCATAATCTTCTTCCAGTGGACAATTTTCATTTGTTAAATATTTTTGATCAAGTTTTTCTTCAATTACTTCAATAGCATATATTCCCATCATTCCGATTGATGCAGCAGTTATTGCTTTGAATAATCCACCTTTTTGACCTAAATAATTTGCAGTTGCAATTGCACTTCCTGTAACAATAGCACCTTGAGAAGTTCTTTTAATAGTGTCTTTTATAGCATCTTTTTTTGAAATCTCTCTACTTTTTGTTTTTTTATAGTTAATTGCACCACTTATAATTGCACTTGCAACCGCACCACTTATTACATGTCCTAATACATTTCTTGGTGTTCCTGTATTAATAGTTAAATCTTTTATCATAATACTTCTTCCTTGATTTTTTCTTTTTTCTTCTCTTCTACACACTCTTTTGTAGCACAAATAGTTTCTTTGATTTCGTTTACATTTTCTTTAGTTTTTTCTAAAGTAGCATTTGCAAAATCTTTTGATTTTTTAAATAATTTTGAAGTTTTTTCTTTTAAAGTATCTTTATTTTTAAAAGCAATAACAGCACCAGCACCAACAGCTAAACCTAATATAAATGGTAAAGGCATTTTTTACTCCTCTTCTTCAGTAATATTTTTTTTTGAAAGGTAATTATTTAAAATTGCAATAGTAGCAGCTCCTAAAACAGCACCACTAACCATAGATAAATTTAATTTAGAGAAAATATTAGAGATTGAACTCTCATCAATATTTCCACTCATAATATCATCTAATATAACTTGATATTCTCCTAGTTTTTCCATAATATTTTCTGGATTGATATTTGTTATACTTCCACTATTATAATGGCTTAATACAGAATTTCTAAATGCTGGTAAATGGTTATTAAAAGATGCTGCTTGAAGTCTATAAAGAGTGTCTTTTACATCATTTTCAATTGTAAATCCTAGTAAATTGTTGTACATAGCAATATTACTTATTTCACCAGCAACTCCTAATTCGCAACACTCTATTAAAGTATTTGGGATTTCTATTTTTGAAGCCCAATCGTTTATGGGAACTTCAACTCCATACTTTTCCATTAATTTTATAAGTGCAGCATAATGTACAGCTTCAGCTTCTTTTATATTTACAAAAGGTTGAAGTAAACCAAATCTTTCAATTATTTTTGTATAAGTTTCATAAGCTTTAAACTCATCATAAACAGCAATTCTTAAAATTTGAGAAATTATGGGTATTTGACTATTTACATCAATTCGAGCGGATATTAATAGTGCTTCATCAATATTTGTTTCCAATTAAATAACCTCCTTTGCAAGTCTATTTATTAATATAGATAATTCTTCTATATTTTTATTTTTAACCAAATCTTCCCAATGTGTTGGTTTGAATATAGTTGGCTCATAAATGATTGTAATAGATGCAATAATTTTATTTATTTTAATACTAATTATTCCATCTATTTTATTTGGTAAATTTTCAATATCACTGATAGTTATATTCCCACCTGAATCTTTTATTTTAGGATTTACTCTAACCCTTAATCTCCCAGGTGTGTGGGCGATAATTGAAAAAAAACTAGCAATTTTTATAATATCTTCTGTACTAATCAAAATAATCCTTTCATTGTTAGTATTCTTTCTTAGTTACTCTTAAGTTTAACTTATTATAAATTAAAAATCATTATCAGTTTTTATTTTTGGCAGGTTTCACAAACCCCATAAATAGTCATAACATGTTCTTTTAAAATAAAATTATTCTTTTCAGCAATTTTCATTTGTTTTAATTCTATTAAATTATCTGAAAATTCTATAATAATTCCGCAAGAAGTACAAATAAGATGGTCATGATGTTCAGCAATATTTAGTTCATATCTAACAACACCATCTCCAATATCCAATTGATTTACGAGCTTTGTATCATGAAAAAATTTCATAGCACGATAGACAGTTGCGATTCCAATTGATACATTATAGTTTTGTTTGATTTTATTTGAAATCTCATCAGCTGTTAAATGTTCTTTTGAAAAATATAAAATTTTTAATATATAATCTTTTTGAATTGAGTTTTTTAAACCTATCTTTGATACATTATTTTTAAAGTTTCTTAAAAAAATATCAAATGATATTTCTTGATTATTTTCCATTAATTAAAACCTTTTATGAAAATAAATATAACACTTAAAAATAGAGTAAAACCATATAATTTCCATAGATTTTTATGTATTTTAATGTTTTTCTTGTATAACGATGAATTTGTAATGTCCATTTGATTAAATAATTGTTTCAAAATAGCTCCTTTTATAAAGGAGAATATTAACATTACTTATCTTAAAGAATATTGATTGTAATTATCATTTTAAATCTAAATTAAGTAATTTATACATATAATCAAAAAAAATAAAAAGGATTTTTTATGTTAAATGTTACTCTTTTAACATCTGTTGCAAAAAGTGCTTTAGTTGGAGCAGTTGTTACAAAAATAGTTGATACTTTGATTTCTTCAAAAATAAATAATAAGATAGAACAAAATAAATGGATTAGAAATACAAAATTAGAGTTATTTTCAAAATTGACAGAAGATATATTATCAACTGACTCTACAAATATTTCTATTCAATTAAGGGAAATAAAAAAAACATCAGCAAAAATCGTATTATTAATTAATGATAGAAAATTAAGTGATAAAATTGAAAATTATACAAATGTTTTGATGAAATTTAATGAAAATGAACGAGTTGAAAAAAATGCATTAAGTTTAGTAAATAAAGATATGATTTCTTTTTTAAGTAGAAATATAAAATTATAATCTAAAAGAAATAGATAAATGGGTTCCATTTGAATTTATAATTTTTAGCTTACCATTTAATTGAATAGTAGCTATAGAATTAATTAAATTTAATCCAAGAGAATCCATTTTTTCTAAGTTGAAATCATTTTTTAGACCTATCCCATTATCTTTTATCTCTAAAATATAGCTATTATCTATAAGTTTAAAACTTAAATTGATAACACCATTCTTTTCTATAAAAGCATATTTAAAACAATTTGTTAAAGCTTCATTTATTATCAATCCACAAGGCATTGCATAGTCTATATCTAAAAAAACTTTGTCTATATTCATAATAATCTTAATTTTATCATTATTTTCAAAGGTTGATTTTATATCTTCAATTAGTTGTTCTACATAATTTTTAAAATCTATTGAGTCAAGATTTTTTGATTCATAAAGTTTTGTATGCAATAAAGACATTGTATAAATTCTATTTTCAATATTTGAAAGAGCCTCTTTTGTACTTAAATCTTGAATCCTAAATTTTTGTAATTTAATGAAATTTATTGTTAATGAAAGATTATTTTTTACTCTATGGTGAATTTCTTTTAAAAGTAATTCTTTTGATTTTAGTGAATTTGAAAGTTCAATTGTTCTATTTTCAACTTCAAAATCTAAATTTTTTATATTATCTTCTATCTTATCTAACATTGAATCAAAGGCAACTCCAAGAATTCCTACATCATCATTTCCTTTTATATTGCTTCTTAAATTTAGTTTTCCTAAACAAATTTGTCTAGCTGTATTTGATAATGTATCAATGTTTTTAATCCATCTTTTAAATAAAAAATAGCCAAATAAAATTGAAATCAAAAGTGCTACAATAGATATAGGTAATATTTTTATTATTGGACTATTTATGTTATTTTTAAAGTCATCTTCAAATGCACTTAAAACAAAAATGAAACTTTGATCATCTTTTTCATAGATTTTGCTAATCCATGTTAATGTAGTTTTATTCTCACTTTTGTGTTTAATATTTTTTGTATTTTCAACTTCTAAAATATCTTTTATTGTTAGTTCACCACTTTTTGGTAATCTATAATTTGAGATTTTACTTACGCAAAAGTTTTTGTTGTTTTCATTGTCTATTGTATCAAGGGATTTATTTAAATCTTCCCCTTGTATTTTATTATTTATCCACATTATATATATTTTACCATTGTGAATATTTTCAGTTAAAGAAAAACCTTCTTGAACTATTTTTTTTACATCTTGTTCAATATTTTTATATTCATTACTAAAATATGAACTGCAAGAGAGTTGTAGTTCTTGATTTTTTATTTTTGTTTTGAAAGTGTAATAAGTTGGATGGGGACAAAAAGTTTTTACATCATCAAGATTATTCCAAGTATCATAAGCATACTCTTTAAAGTTAAATTTTTTATTTATTCTTTCATTTTTTAAAGATAATAAGTTTGTATTATTTTCAAATAAATCTATATTACAATTAAATTTTGTACTCAGATTTAGCAAATCCTTTTCTATGTTTTTTTGAGTATAGTTTTCCTCAAGATTTATATTAATTTTTATTTTATCAATTAAATTTGTTATCTCTTTTTTTGATTCATTTTTTTTAAGTAAACCATATTCTTTGAAATAAGCAACTACTAAATCAATTTGAGATTTAGTTAAAAGTACCATTTTTTCGGTTTGTAAAAGAGCATTTTTATATTGGTCTTTTTCTATTTTTGGGATTAATAAAATAAATAAAACTGATAAAAGAAGTAATCCTAATAAAAAAAAAGTAAAACCAATTTTTAGACTAATAGGTAGATTTTTATAATTTGCCAATTATTTAACTTTTAATTTATAACCAGATTCAAAAATATTTTCAATAATTTCAAATCCTATTTTTTGTTTTAATCTATAAATTAAAGTTCTTAACTTACCCAAATCATACAAACTTTCTCTCCAAATATAGCTACTAATTCGTTCAAATGAAACAACTTCTTTTTGATAATCACTGAGTAATTCAATTAGTTTTATTTCATTCCCTGTTAATTTCATAGGTTCATTATTTTTATAAAGAATAGATTTTCCTTTGTGAAATTTAAAATCATTTTCTAAAAATATAAAATCATCATTATTTACAAAAAGTTCATTATTTTTAAAAAAATAGTTATGTTTATTTAGACTTGTTTGTATTGTTGTATGTAATTCTTTGTCTTTACATGGTTTAATCAAATATCCATAAGGTTCGCAAGAAAGAGTTTTTTCTATAGTTTTTTCATCTGAATATGAAGTAAGAAAAATAATTGGTATTTTTCTTGTTTGCCATAAAAATTTAGCAATTTCAATACCGCAAGAGGAGTTTTTTAATTTTATATCAACCAAAGCTAAATTAGGAATAGAACTATTTAGATGATTTATTGTTCCTTGCATAGAATTTTCAATTCCAGAAACGCTGTATCCAAAATTTTTTAAAGTATATTTTAATCCTAAAGCCAAAACAGCTTCATCTTCAATAATTAAAATTGAAATATCTTTTAAATCGTTTTTTGACAAAATATTACCCTCTTGTGATTTCATTGTGATTTGTATCAGTTATGATACTCAATATCAATTTAAAATAGGATTAAACAATGAAACAAAAATTTTTATTAAGTTCGTTAACTGCGTTAATTTTAATGGCTAATAATTTGAACGCACAAGAAACAACGCAACTTGAAGAAGTAAGTGTTTGGGAGACACAGGTTGTGAGTTCATCTTTAAATTTAGGTGAAAATGCAATTGAAACAAAACAAGCTGATCATTTAAGTGATTTACTAAGAGATTTACCAGGTGTTGATGTTGGTGGAACGCACTCAATCAATAATAGAATAAATATTAGAGGTTTACAAGATGAAAATCTTGATATTACTCTTGATGGTGCAAAAGTTCAAAATGCAAATATGTTTCATCATATTGGAAATTTACTTATAAATCCAGATATTTTGAAAAAAGCTGATATTCAAGTAGGAACAAACTCTGTTGTAAATGGTAGTTTAGGTGGTTCTGTTGCTTTTGAAACAAAAGATGGAAAAGATATGCTTGATGCAGGAAAAGATTTTGGAGCAAGAATTTCTTCAACTTACAATTCAAATGATAGTATAGGTGGTTCAATAACTGGTTATGGGAAAGTATCACAAAATACAGATTTTTTGGTATATCATAATCATTTAAATAAAAATGATTGGAAAGATGGGGCTGGATTAGAAACTTTTGGCTCAGATGGGGAAGTTCAAAATACTTTAGTAAAACTAGGACATAATTTAAGTGATACTCAAAGAGTTTCTATCTCTTATGATACTTTAACAGATGAAGGAGATTATTCTCCAAGACCAGATTTTGGAAGGGCTTATAATGAAGCTAGAACAGGACTTTATACTTATCCAACAGAATATAATAGAGAAACAATTACTTTAAAACATGAGCTTAATTTAGGAGATAAATTAGTTTTAAATAGTACAGTTTATACAAATGAGAATGAACTTGAAAGATATGAAAAACTAAATGGTACAACTCCTGTTAGACCAGGTGCAACACAAGGTTTACTAAATGGTAAAGTATCTACAGAAGGATTAACAACTAAAGCTCAATCAAGTTTAAAAACAGGAGATATTCTTAACACTTTTACTTATGGTGGATTGTATGACACACAAACAAGTAAAGTTACTTGGAATGGCGCAAAATATGGAGATAATGAAAAAGCAAAATTAGGGGCTTTGTATGTTGAAAATGCAGTAGATTTTGATAATGGATTAGTTCTTACACCTGGTGTTAGATACAATCATTATGATTTTGATGGGGTATATGGAAAAATAAAAGATAACAAATTTACTTATGGATTAGCTAGTGAATATTCTTTAACAGATAATTTAACTTTACTTGCAAGTGCAACTACTCTTTACAAAGGTGTAGAAATGGTTGATGTTTTAGCTGCAAATAGAGTATATGCACCAGATACTCCTGATTTAAAGGCTGAAACAGGAATAAATAAAGAAGTAGGATTTACTTATAATGCAGATAATCTTCTAGGTGCAAATAGTATAGGTTTTTCATTTAAATATTTTGATACAGATATTGATGATTATATTAAAACAGTTGGTTATGAAATGACAAATGCTGGAACATTAAATCTAAAAGGATTTGAGTCAAGTTTTTTATATAAATTAGATAAATTTAGTGGATTAGTAACTTATGCACATTCTAAAACAAACTATGAAAAAACGGGTTTAAGTGATCCAAAAGAACCAGGAGACAGCTTATCAATAGGTTTAGATTATAAACTTTTATCTAATTTATCTATAGCTTGGGATTCTTTATTTGGCTTTAAACAAGATGATGTAGCAGGTAGTGAATATAATATAAAAGATGCATATAATGTTCATGATTTTGCAGTAAATTGGAAACCAAAAGTTATAAAGAATCTAACACTTATTGCAGGAGTTGATAATATTTTTGATGAAGCTTATATTTCACATATTTCTGAAAATAGAAGTTTTCTTGTTGGAAGTAATCTTGTAAGTACAGGAGATTATGAAGCAGGACGAAATGTTAAAGTGACTTTAGCTTATAAATTTTAAAGATAAAAAATGAAAAAAAGTTTTTACTCCTTTTTAAATGAACCCAAAACCAAAATTGGTTGGGTTCATGGTTTTTTAGCCTGTATAGGAAGTGTGTTCATTGGATATTTAATAATGGCTTTTTTTAGTTTAGTAATAAATTCTGATTATGCTTTTAAACTAATACCTTCTATGATTATTACTCCTATACTAATTTGCATTATAGGAATTTGGCTTTTATTTTGTAAATCTTATTTCGAAATCATAAAAAAGATTCTATATACAATAGGTTTTATTTTAATTTTATTTTTCATAAAAGGATTTTTTTATGCTTGAAAAATTGAGTATTAAATACCTTATTCGCGCACATATGGTTGTAGGTCTATTTTGTATATTTCTTTTTTATATTAGTTCTTTTTTTGGTACGATAACTTTCTTTTTACCGTATTTAAATCAATGGGAATTTCCTTCAAAACATATAGAGAAATCACTTGATTATAGTTTTAATATCGATAATAAATTAGATGAAATAATAAATAAGTATAAATTAGATATAAAAAATATAGAGATACTTCCACCTTCTTTTAAAGATTCAAGAATAAGTATCTCTTCAAAAAACCAATCAACAATTTTTTTAAACCCAAATACAAACCAAGAATTAGACACTTTTTATGAATATAGTAATATTAGTGAATTTATAAATGAAATACATTTTGGAGAAAATATTCCTATTATTGGAACATTTTTAATGGGATTAGCTTCAACTGCCATAATATTTCTAATATTAACAGGAATAATTCTTTTTATATCAAATAAGAAAAAAATAAAAGAAAAAAAGACTCCTAAAAAAATATGGTTTAATTGGCATAAAAAAATTTCTTTGATAATAATTCCTTTTCTTTTAATATTTGTAATTACAGGTGCTTTTATTGGTTTGATGTTAAATACTTCAAATATATTTTCATTAAGTGTTTCTCAATATAAAGAATCAAATCTTAGAAAACTTGTAGCTCCAATAATATTTAAACAAAAAGAAAATTTACCTTCAAGTCAAATAAATAGTGAGATGTTAGCTTTGTCATTATTATATAAAACTGCAAAAGAAAATTATAAAAATCTTGAAATAAGAAAAATCAATATTTATAACTACAAAAAAGAAAATTCTCAAATAGTATTTAGTGGTTACTTAAATAATAATAGGGCATTAAGTGGAAATATAAATAGAGTTGATATTACTTTAAATAGTATAAATGCACAAGTTTTATCAAAAACAAATTTAGACCAAACGCACGGAATTAAACAAAGTTTATCAGCATTTTATTTTTTACATTTTTTGCCAGATGAAACAATAGGTATAAGGATTTTATTTTCGATTTTTGGAATACTTCTAATTGCAAGTTTAGCTTTTGGATATTTACTTTGGGCAGAAAAAAAATTAAATAGTGTAAAAGATTATATGTTTTCAGCATTTATGAATAAATTTGCTTTATTAGTTATTGTAGGAGTTCTTCCTGCTTGTAGTTTATTATTTGTTCTTCATTGGATTATTCCTTTTGAAATAATTGATAGAGATATTTGGATAAAAGGACTTTTTTATACATTTTTATGTTTATCTTTTTGTTATATTTTATATGAAAGTCAAATACTAAAAATTATAAAAGTCTTATTATTTATTACAGGAATTTTTTTATTTATTGCAGTTTTTTTACATGGATATAAAACAAATATTTATATTTGGAATAGTTTTGAACAAAATTTAATGGTTATTTTTTATGTGGATTTGGTTTTGCTTTTAATATCTTTTTTGAGTTTCTTTTTTTCAAAGAAGATTTCAAATAAAGGTATTTTAAATAGATTTGATTATAAAAGGAATCTAGATGTTAAATAAAAAATTAGCTAATATTTTTCTTTTTTTTATATTAAATATTAATCTTTTTGCGCATAAAATCCCAAGTGTTGATATTTCTTTAACTTATTTAGAAAATGATTTTTTTAAAATACAAATAGTTTCAGATGTACAAAAAGAGATTACTTTTGCAAATCAAATTAAAATAGTATCTATAAAAGATAATAAAGTCTTAAAGGAACTTCTTTTAACAAATGAAAATAATGTTTTAGAAATTCCAACTGTTCCATATTATGTATTAATAAAAATAAATGAATCTTTATTTTTTAGAAAAGGAATTGAACCTAAAAAAGGATTTAAAAAAAAGTTTTGATATAAATCATTGTTTAGATAAATTTTATCAATTATACTTCCTTTGAATTTTTTAGAAGGAAGTACAATGTTTGGTTGGTTATTTAAAAACAAAGAGAAAAAAAAAGTTGTTCGTTTAAGAACTTTTGTATGTAAACATTGTAAATATACTTGTGAGGGATGTGATACAAGATTTTGTTATGCTTGTTATTCAAATCCTGGAAACCCTTGTCCTAAATGTGGAAAAACCAACCTTCAGGAAAAGGAGAAAGCTTAGGTTTTCTTAATTCCAGTCTAAAAGTCTTTTTTCACCCTCAAGAGCTCTAATCTCAGTAACATCTTGAGACATTTCAATTACACCTTTGTAATTTCTTTCTTCATCTCTAATTGCAAAATATCTTATATGAATAAATTTACCTTTAAATTGAATCCAAAACTCAGCTGTATCTTGTCGTCCTGCTTTAAATTCTTCAAGAATTTTTAGAACTTGGTCAACACTTTTTGGAGGATGGCAAAATTTAACTTCACGCCCAATAATTCCAGCACTTCTTGGGAAAACTCTTTCATCCCCTCTGTTATAAAAAACAACTTTGTCATTTTCATCAACATAAGTAATATCAACAGGTAAAAATTTAAATATGAAATTAACTTGTTCCATAGTTAAATATCCCTCATCAAAGTGAGTTCTATCTTCAAGTGAAAAAGATAATTTTCTTTTTTTTGTATCTAAACTTGGGTGAATATATTCTTCTTCTTTAATTTCAGGGTATCTAACAGGTGGCGTTGCAAACATCCAACCAATCTCACAGTCACCCTCATACATCTCTTTCCAGTCATCTTCATTTAGCAAATTCATAGCATTTGGTAAAAGTCTATTTTCTTCTACTGACATCAATTGAGAAAGGCTATTAAATACAACAATTAAAGAATTTAGTACATTTTCAAAATCTTTATCTTCGATTTTTTTTCTTACATTTTTTATTTCAGCTCTAATTTGGTCATGAAAAGCCCACATACCTTGACTAGGACTTGTCCAACCGTATTTTTCAAGATATGGAAAAAGTTGATTTTCTTTTCTTGCAAAGTGTTTTTCAACTTGACTTAGTTGGTTGAAAAGATTAAAAAATAGTTGAAAATCAGTGTTTATATCTACTTTAAAAAGCTCTTCAAAAAGTTGTTTTATTAAGATATTTTCTTCAAGATAAACTCTTACAGGGTGACCTTGTGGAAAGTGGTTTATATTATTTGTTAAGTTATCCATTTTGTTTATTCCTTTTTATTTAGGAGAAATATAGCAAATTGATGTATATTAACAATGATATTAATCAAGATGTTAATAATTCAATAACAATTAAGATAATATATACAATAATGATAACCTATATCAAAATTAGGAAAGAGTATGGATTATAGAATTGAAAAAGATACAATGGGTGAGATTAATGTTCCAAATAATAGATATTGGGGTGCTCAAACTCAGAGAAGTTTGCAGAATTTCCCAATTGGTGATGAAAAAATGCCAAAAAAAATCATTGAGGGCTTTGCATATTTAAAAAAAGCTTGTGCAATTGTAAATAAAAAATTAGACAAATTAGATGACATTAAAACAAATGCGATTTGTATTGCTTGTGATGAGGTTATTAAAGGAAAATTATATGATGAATTTCCTTTAGTTGTTTGGCAAACTGGCTCAGGAACTCAATCAAATATGAATATAAATGAAGTTATAGCTTCAAGAGCTACTGAGATTTTAGGAAAAGATTTTAGAGTAGAAAAATTAATACATCCAAATGATGATGTAAATAAAGCTCAAAGCTCAAATGATACTTTTCCAACAGCTATGAGAATTGCTTTTGTTTTAGATATTCAAGATAGATTAATTCCTGCAATAAATGTTTTAAAAACAACTTTTGAGAATAAATCAAAAGAGTTTGAAAATATCGTAAAAATTGGAAGAACACATCTTCAAGACGCAACTCCACTTACTCTTGGGCAAGAAATTTCAGCTTATGTTGATATGTTAGAAAAAGCATTAAATCAAATAGATGATAGTATGAAATATCTTGTTGAATTAGCAATTGGAGGAACTGCTGTTGGAACAGGATTAAATTCTCATCCTGATTTTTCACCTATGGTTTGTGAAGTATTAAATACTTTAACAAATACAAAATATCCTTTTAAATCTCATCCAAATAAATTTCATGCCCTAACAGCCCATGATGCAGAAGTGGTTTTAAGTGGAGTTTTGACAGCTCTTGCTTCAAATCTTATGAAAATTGCAAATGATATAAGATGGCTTTCATCAGGTCCTAGATGTGGAATAGGTGAGCTTAATATTCCTGAAAATGAACCAGGAAGTTCAATAATGCCAGGAAAAGTAAACCCAACTCAAAGTGAAGCCATGACAATGGTTGCTGTTCAAGTTATGGGAAATAATACAACCATTGGTATTGCTGCATCCCAAGGAAATTTTGAATTAAATGTATTTAAACCTGTGATTGCTTTAAATATTTTACAATCAATTAGACTTTTAAGTGATACGATGATTGCATTTAATGACAATTGTGCAATAGGAATTGAACCAAATTTAGTAAATATAAATAAATATCTAAATGATTCTTTAATGCTAGTAACCGCACTAAATCCATATATTGGATATGAAAAAGCAGCACTTATAGCAAAAACAGCTCACAAAAATGGTACAACACTTAAACAAGAAGCTGTAAATCTGGGGATATTAAGTCAAGAAGAGTTTGACTCTTATGTAAAACCAGAAAATATGATAAAACCTAGTTTATAATTTGGAGATTTGATTGAAAGAGTTAGAAAAATATTTTTTACTTGATGAGTTTGAAGATGGATGGGGAATGGATGATGAGTTTATTTGTGAGGAACAATTATTTGATTATTGTGTCGAAGTTTTATTTATTCCTGATGAAAAAATAGATGAATTAAACATGAGAAATGATGAACTGGAAATTGTTCTAAAAGATTTAGAACTTGAAGATATACATGAAGATTGGTATGTAAATCTTCTAAAAAATTCTAAAGAAAATTAAGAAAAAAGAAGAATCATTTAATAGATTCTTCTTTAAAAAAAATAGTGTTAGAATTTAATTCTAGCACCTGCAAAATAATAAGCACCTACATTTGTTCCTAGTTCTTCTTCAATTTTTTTATCAAAAATATTATCAATACCAGTATATAAAGTCAAAGTTTTATTCACATCATAATTTACTCCAACATCAACAAGTGTATAATCATCTGTTGTTGCACTATTTTGAGTATCTGAGTATTGTTCCCCTAAATATCTAAGTGATAAATTTGTTGCTACATTTGATAAAATTTTGTAGTTAAATCCTAAAGATGCAGATAAATCAGGTGTAAATATCAACTCTTTATTCGTACTTTTATCTTCTGTATTAAGATATGTTAGATTGAAATTTAAATCAGCATTATCATTAAGTGTATAATCAAGGTTTAATTCAACACCTTTTATATCAACTTTATCTAAATTTTCAGAAGTATAATATTTTGCATTTCCTGCTCCATAAGATACAAGTTCGATTTTATCATCTATTTTTGTGTTAAATAAAACAATTTCTGAAAAAAGTTTTTCTAATCTATTTGATAGGGCTATTTCAAAAGTTTGTGATTGTTCAGGTTTTAAATCATAAGCAGTTGTTTTAGGTCCAAAAACTACATCTGAACCAAATCTTTTTCCATCTTTGTATGAAGGTGAAACTACATATAATTCTGCAATATCAGGAGCTCTATATCCTTGAGCATAATTTGCTCTAAGATTTGTATTTTCTGTTAGTTTTTGAACAAGTCCTGCTTGAATAGTTGCCTTATTATCAGCATTTGAAATTTTGTCATATCTAGCACCCATTGTGGCATTTAGACTATCTGTTAGAGCTATTTCATCTTGAACAAAAAGTGATTCATATTTTACTTTTTTTGTAATAAAATCACTTGAACTTGCAACTGGATTTATAGCACTTGAATCTCTTGTTTCTTCTCTAAATTCAACTCCTGTTGTAATAATATTTGAATCATTTAAACTATAAGTTAGATTTGATTCAATAGTATCAATTGTTACATTTGCACTAAATTTTGTACTAACTGGACCTGCAAAAGTTATAGGAGTAGTTTCATTTCTTTTTTTATAATATGAACGGTAAACTTTAGTTTGTCCTGATAAATCATCATTTATTTGATATTTTAAATCACTTGAAACATCAAATCTTCTATTGTTATCTTCAGAGTTTACAGGTGTATTTTTAATTAACCCTCCACCTGCATACTGCGCACTTCCTATATAAGTTCCTTCTCTATTCTCATCTAAATAATTTAAATCAACTCCTAAAGTTACACTATCATTTAAATCTTTTTCGATTCTAGTTCCTATATTTTTTACATTTGAATCATCACCAAATGTTACTTTGTTTGTCCCATTAATTCCATTTTGTGGATTTGCTGCTAATACAGCACCCGTTGTTGGATTTGTAGCAACTTGTGTATAACTTTTATTTTTTGAATATGAACTTGTATCAATGATTGAGCCAAAAAGTTTATATTTAATATCTTCTTTTTTTCCAGCTGTTGTGAAGTTTACATTTTTTTCTTTTGCTTCACCATGTCCATTTTGTCCATATTTTACATCAAGAGTTGAATTATTTTTGTCAACTTTTTTAGTGATTATATTTATAACTCCACCAATAGCATCAGAGCCATAAAGTGTAGACATAGAACCTTTTACTATTTCAATTCGCTCAATCATTGCTGCTGGAATTCTATTTAATTCATAAGGACCCTCAGTTTCTCCTGATAATCTTTTCCCATCAATTAAAATTAGTGTTCCATTAGCTCCTGCTCCTCTTATTGAAACAGAAGCTTTTGAAGCAGAACTAGGATGTGGAAATCTTCCAAACTGAGCATTTATTGATGGAATTTTCTCAAATACATCTTTTAGAGTTGATGCTGAAATTCTTTCAATATCTTCTTTTGTAACAACAATAACAGAAGCACTAACACCATCTATATTTTTTTCAGTTTTTGTGGCAGTTGTGACTGTAACATCTTCTAACGCCGTATTTGCGAAACTGTTTTGAATTAAAACAAAACTCGTGATTGTTGAAAGCAAGACTAATTTTTTCATTTTTTTCCTTATTTGTAATATAAATTTGAATCGGGAATTTTCCCACCTATTGATTTTGGTTCACTTTTTTCTAAAATATTAAAGAAAAACTCCAAATCATCTTTTGCTTCAATTGCTTTTACACTTTCAAAAGAAACATGTTCAATTGAATCAGCAAGTCCAAGAACTTCTAACATTGGAAGAGTTTTTACAACTAAAGTAGCAGCTTCTTTGGGATTTTGTTTATACCAGTTAAGTGATTTTTCATATTCTGCTAAAAATCTATTTATTAGTTCTTCTTTTCCTTTTGTATCTCCTAAAAAAGCAATTCCTGCTTGTGGTATTTTTGCTTTGGTTTGAAATAATTCTCCCCACTCTTTTTGCAAATCTACGCTTCTATATAAATCAGGTGCAACTACACTTATTGGAAAAGATTTTGTTTTTCTCAAAGCGATTGAAATAGCAGGTTCTGCTAAAAGTGCATGGTCAACTCTTCTTAAAATCAGCATTTGCATAGCATCAACTGGACTTGCGACATATTGGATTTTAAAATCTTTTTTAGAGTCAAGTCCATTTTTTTTTGCAAGTTCTTGAAAAACAATATCAGGCATATCAGCTCTAAATGGAACAGCAATCTCTTTATCTTTAAAATCTTTTAGTGTTTTTAGATTTGGGTCACGGCTTATCATTCCTAATATTCCCCAAATAGAAACATTTAGAAGTTTTATATCAACTTCTTTGTTATATAAAGTTGCTGCTACATTTGTAGGAAGTGCAATAAAATCCACATCCCCTTTTAGTATTAAAGCTCTTAGTTCATCTGGATTTTTCCATAATCTAAACTCTATTTTTTTATCTAAATCTTTTAGTGCATCAGTTTGTATCATATGCATAATGGGATGAGATACAGTTGCAAATGGACCTGCAACTACTATTTTATTTTCATCTTTTGCAAAAAGTGAGAATAAAAAAACAAAACAAATTAAAAATATTTTTTTCAAAATAAAACTCCTTTTTAAAGTTAACCTTTTATTCCATCTGCTCTAGAACTTAGTAAAAATGGGGAAAAGATTTTTATATAAATAATAAATGGAATACTCCAAAGAATTGAAGATATTATGTAAGCTGGTATTGCATACTCTTCATAAAATGGAATAAAACTTCTAATAAATGTTGAAATAATTATTAAAAAAACTCCAAGATGAAGCCAATTATTTGTAAATATTTTTCTTCCTGTGTGAATTGTTGAAATAATTATCATAACTATAAAAAACACTAAACCAAAAGTTCCCGTTGTTAAAAAATGTCTAAAATGATTTAAGACAAAAATTTCTTCATTTAAATAATCATAAGCTAAAAAACCATAACCTAGTGCTGTGATAATTAAAATACTCATCAAATAAATGATAAAAGGTTTAAATAAAATATTGTTATCTTTTAAAATAAAATCATTTAATATCCCTAAAATTGAAGCCATACAAGCAAGTGCTAAATAGGCTAAAATTGAGTTATTTGGAAATAAAAACTCAACTGCTGTGTAAAAAATTACACAGAAAATAGCAAGATTGTATCTGGGTGGTCTTGAATAAAATGTCTCATCAATATTTTCTTGTTCCAATAACTCATTTATCGCTTCCATATTTATTCTTCTAAGGGCTAATAAAATTAAAACTATAAATGCCCCAAGAGATAAAATCAAAATAGAATGAGCATCAATAGTTATGATATTTGCAACACTTAAAAAAAACATTGTTTGTATAATTAAAATTGCAACTAATGTAAAACCAAGAGAAATATGTCTTTTGTTTATATCTGCAAAAACTGGTTTTATAACTAATGCAATAATCCATATAGTTAAAGAAATATTTAGAATTGCTACAAAATAAACACCTGAAAAATCCATAAACCAAAAACTAAGCCTTGAAACAAACCATAAACCTACAATATAAAGCAATTTTTTTCCAACTATTGGAATACTTCCTGGGAACATTTCAGGTACTCCTGTTAGAAAAAAAGCAATAATTCCTGCAATTCCTAGCCCAAAAATCATTTCATACATATGCCAATTTAAAAGATTTGAAATAAAACTTAAATTTATATATCCACTAAAAGCTAATGACCATAAAATAATAGAAATCACAATATATGGAGCTAAAAGTAATAAAATGGGTCTAAATCCATAAGCTAAATAAGCAGGAAAATCACCTTTTGGATAATAAGCATAATGTTTTGATGCGTATTGTTTTTCATTTTCCATTATTTAAATCCTAATTCAAAAGTATTAATAATATATTCATCACTTAAAAGTTTTGCAGTTTGCTCATATACAAAAGAGTCATCTCGTTTTTTTCTTGGTGTATCAATTTTAAAACTTTTTACAATATGACCCACAGGTTCAGCTTTTAATACAAGTATTTCATCACTTAATTTTATAGCTTCCATTAAATCGTGTGTTATGAATAAAATACTTAATTGA